>JACQAR010000043.1 GCA_016194825.1 Chlamydiia bacterium | reverse complement strand
AGTGGTTCCAAAAGGTTTCGTCGATCGGTTTTACACGAGAAAAAGAGGTGATTCCTGCTTTGAATTCTTGGCGAAAGGTCTCGTGGGTTTTTTCGCGGCGAGCAAATCCTACGCAGGCGAAATTAGGGGGGAGGAGTCCTTCTCGCCCTAAATTATATAAGGCGGGGGCGAGTTTTCGGGTTGTGAGATCTCCTGTCGCTCCAAAAATGACGAGGATGCAAGGATCGATGAGTCTCGAGTCTCTTCCTTCTTCTTCGAGAGGGTGGATTGGTTTATTCGGCATAGTCAAACATCCTTTCGATACAGCGGCGCGCTCGTTCTTGGATTTGGGGTTCTATGGTGATGATGTCGCTCTCTTTCGGTTGTTTGAGTGCCGCAAGAATGGATTGCAGACTGTTGGATCTCATGTATTTGCATAAATGACATCCGCCGACGAGCTTTGCGTGCGGTGCATCGATTTGCAAGCGGGAGGCAACGCCACATTCAGTCAGCAAGAAAAAGGGAGAGCGCTGGTGTTGGTGTGCGACGACATAACGGTGCATTTCAGTTGTGGAGCCAACGACATCGGCTTTTTGCACTACTTCAGGGGGACATTCTGGGTGAGCGAGTACAGTGACATCGGGAAAACGGTAGCGCATGAGATCGATCTCTTCTTCTTGGATCTCTTCGTGAACATAGCAGCTTCCGGGATAGGAGAGAATCTCTTTTGTGATGCCTCGCTTTAGCAAGCGGTTTTTGGTGTTTTCTGCCAGGAGGCGATCGGGAAGAAAGTAGATTCTGTCATTGGGAATTTTTTCTAAGATGATATGGGCATTGGATGAGGTGACGCAGACATCGCACGCAGCTTTGACAGCCGCAGTCGTGTTGATGTAACAGACAAAGGTATGCTGGGGGTATTGCCTGCGCAGGCGCCATACAGTGTCGGGGTCGATGCTGTCTGCTAATGAACAGCCGCCATTGGGGTTGGGGTCGAGGACGAGTTTATCGGGATTGAGGAGCTTGGCGGTTTCTGCCATAAAACGGACGGCAGGGAAGAGAATGATTGAGGCCTGTGTTTGACGCGCTGCTTTTGCCAGGCCATAGGAATCGCCGACATGGTCTGCGACACCAAACACGATGTCGGGGTGGACGTAGGTGTGGGCGAGGATGAGGGCGTTTTTCTCTTCTTTGAGTATAGAGATTTCTTCGATGATCGGGAACAGCTCGATACACCGTTCATAGGTATATTCGCAGAGGGGATTTCCTACGTGGATGTGTTTGAGTTTTTCATACAGAGCCTCTGGAGAGGCTATGGCAACCGACATATTAGACCTCTTGCGTAACCTCATTTGTTTGCTAAAATCGTTCTTTTTCCGCTGATTTTTATCGCTCTCTCTCCCCGACTTTTTAAAGTCGGCTCGTTCGTTTGATCCGAAACTGCAAGCAGTTGAGCCAATTGCAAAACTCATTTACCCGGCAAAATCGCCCTTTTGCGGCCATTGCCGTTCATTTTCCTCACCCAACCCACAAGGGGTTAGCCTCGTCAAATGAACCGTGGCAGCTGCGCTGCCCACTCGGCACTGGCCTCAAAATCATCGATTTTTCCGGGCAAAGCAGTTTTGCAACTGCCTCAGTT
>JACQAR010000029.1 GCA_016194825.1 Chlamydiia bacterium | reverse complement strand
GCAGTTCGCCTGGTGCTTCGGCCTTACAGTCGCGTGGACGGGCCTCCTCTGGAAGCCGATGCGCAAGTTCCGCTTAAGCCGCAAGCGCGCACAGGAAGTGCCCAGCAACAACCTGATAGGACAGACGGCAGTGGTGGCTGCGGGCGGGCTTAAGACGGGCGAGATGGGCCAGGTGGTCTGGTCAGGCACGCTGATGAACGCCGAGCTCGAGGGATCGCATCTGCTCTCGGTGCCCGAAGGCACGCATGTGCAAATTCATTCTGTTTTCGGCAATACGCTCAAGGTCCGACTCAAATAGGAGGCTTTTATGACTACGGGGAGCGGCTCGGAAAATTCGAGCGTGCGCTGGAACCTGGCCTCAATTTCCTCGTTCCCTACATTGAAGCTGTGTCCTACAAGCACTCGCTCAAGGAATATGCGATGGAAGTGCCCGAGCAGGCGGCAATCACACGCGACAACGTGACCCTGCTGCTCGACGGCATCATCTATCTGAAAATCGTCGATCCGGTCCATGCCTCGTATGGTGTCGCGAACCCGGTGTTCGCCGTCACCCAGCTTGCCCAGACCACGATGCGCTCGGAAATCGGCAAAATGACGATGGACAGCGCGTTTGAAGAGCGCGAGCAGCTCAATACGAATATCGTTACCGCTATTAACCAGGCGGCGGGCAGCTGGGGCATCCAGTGCATGCGCTACGAGATCAAGAATATCAGTCCGCCTACAAGCGTGCTTAAGGCGATGGAAATGCAGGTTTCGGCCGAGCGGCAGAAGCGCGCGGTGATTCTGGAATCGGAAGGCCGCCGCCAGTCGCAGATCAACGTGGCCGAAGCGTCCAAGCAGGAGCTGATCCTCAAGGCGGAAGGCAGTAAGCAGCAGACGGTGCTTAATGCCGAAGCGCGCAAGCAGGAGGTCGTGCTGCAGTCGGAAGCCTCGCAGATCGACCAGATCAACCGCGCGACCGGCGAAGCCAAGGCGATTCTGCTGGTGGCGGAAGCGACCGCAGGCAGCATCCAGAAGATTGCCGGAGCGATAGCGTCTCCCGGCGGCCGCGAGGCCATCGAGCTTAAGGTCGCCGAGCAATATGTAGATGCGTTCAAGAACCTGGCGCGCAACAGCAATACCGTGCTGCTGCCGGCCAATGCCGG
>JACQAR010000034.1 GCA_016194825.1 Chlamydiia bacterium | reverse complement strand
GCGAGGCAAAGCCAGATCAAAGCAGACAAAGTCTGCGTTACGAGCGAGGAAGCCATAGTAAAACTATGGCTGACGAGAGAGGATTGATATGGCAAAGCCGCAGCAAGCCAGTTGTCTCTTATTTGCATGCCGGGTTAATAAGGAAGATCAGAATGCGTAGCTGATTATCGAGCTAAGATCCAGAAAAAGAGAAACGCGGCAGCAACTTTAGCGCCGATGATCATGATGATGCGGCCAAAGTGCTTGTCGACAAACTGCTTCACCTTATCGCCGTAAAACACCATCGCTAGGCCAGAGAGAGAAAAGCGCACTAAGCGGGCCAAGAACATCCAGAGGGCAAACGTGGCTGGTCCAAGTTGGAATACACCAGCGCCAATGCTCAGGGCTTTGAGAGGAAAGGGGAGAAGGCTGCCGAAGAAAACGGCCCATTTTTCGTAGTCTTGGAAGTGTCCTGAGACGCGCTGGAAAGTGCTCGCTGAAATGAGATGGGGGACCACGTAGGAACCGACCAGATCCCAGAGAAAGTGGCCTACAAAATAGCCCATTAGTCCACTCAGAGTCGATGCAGCAGCAGCCATGAGGACATAGACCCACGTATTCTTTCGGTTCTGCAGGCAGAAAAAGATCAGAAGGGCATCGAGCGGTAAAAAAAGAAAGATCTCCAAAAAGAAGATCAGCCCGACCCAAAAAGGAGCCCGGCTCGAATTGGCCTTGGCTGTAGCCCAGGTGTAAATGGCGGACGTTCTCATTACCCGCATTATAATCCTTTCTCCCTTAAAAATATAGTGGCTGTTGACGTACCAAAATATTTACTTTATAATAAGGATATGCGTTATTTTGTCTGGGTTACGCTTCTCGTCCTGCTTGTAGCTGGTGTAATCGGTTGGCTCACAAAGCCGATTTGGCTCTCTTCCTATCTGACGAGCAAGCTGAATGTCCCTGTTTCCATTGGATCGATTTCTGTGGGAACTACACAGACGACGATTGGCGATTTTTCGATTAGAAATGTACATCGCTACAAAGCTCGAAAGGCACTAGCGGCGCAGACCACAACCATTTCTTATGAGATCAAAAAACTTTTTGGCGCGGTCTGTGAGATCGATGAGATTGTCCTGGATGGGGTATTTTTTTCGGTGGAGTTTGATCAGCCTCCTGCGCTCAAGAATAACTGGACGCACATCATCCAGAACATGCCCAAGCCCACGCATCGTGAAAAAGAGGTTTTGATCCGGACTCTGTTGATCCAAAATTTGACTGTAGAAATCCGCAATTTTGGCCAGATGGGGTCTGTGACAACGAAGCGGATAGGGGAGATTGCACTCCACGACATTGATAGCAAAGAGGGGTTTCCGACCAAGGAGTTGATTCACGAGATCTTTGGGGGGGCGGATATCCTCGACTACCTCGAGAACATTCTTCAGCCCATCAAAGCAGCCCCTAATCTACTGCGCCCTTTCGGCCTATAAAGTTTATCACAGTTTATACCATTCGCAAAAAATAAATTCATAAATTGCAGGCGTCTTTTACCTGCGCGCCTTCGCCTTCACTCGAGCCAATATGATACAAGTTGGCCTCTCGCTCCAGGCTTTGGTGCTCGGCAAAATACGCTGTGCACTTTATGTCTTTATTTTTTGCGAATGGTATTACCACAGAGATAGAAACCACAGAGAAAAAATCAGGTTTCCTCTGAGGTTATTCTTTCATGATAAGAATGCTAAAAAGCCTGGGGGAATCCCCAGGCTTTGTTTGGGATAGACTTCCGTTTAGTAGTCCATTTCGCCACCGGCAGCAGCAGGGGCTGGTTTGTCCTGCTCCTCTTCGGTGATGATGGCCTCTGTGGTCAGCAAAAGTCCTGCGATCGATGCAGCAAACTGAAGGGCGCAACGAACGACTTTCGTCGGATCGACAATTCCCTTATCGAACATGTTGACGTATTGGTCTTCACGTGCATCGTACGCTTCAGACGCAGCAAGAGACGCCACTTTCTGTACGACAATCGATCCTTCTTTGCCAGCATTCTCTGCGATTTGCCGTAAAGGATAGGGCAGCGCGCGGAGAATGATCTCAGCACCAATGCGGATGTCGCCCGTGAGTTTGGACAGCATCTTCTCGAGAGCAGGCATGCAGCGGATGAGTGCAGATCCTCCCCCTGGGACGATTCCTTCTTCTACGGCTGCTTTTGTCGCCTCTTTTGCATCATCGACGCGATCTTTTTTCTCTTTCATCTCCATCTCTGTGGCCGCTCCAACGCGAATCACCCCAACGCCGCCAGAGAGTTTCGCCAGCCGTTCTTGGAGTTTTTCTCGATCGTAATCCGATGTCGCTTCTTGGATTTGCCGCTTGAGCAGAGCAATTCTCTCTTGGATCGCTTGCTTGTTGCCAGCGCCGTCGATGAGCGTCGTGTCTTCTTTCTTCACGAGCACTTTTTTGACGCGGCCTAGCATATCCATGGTCATTTTTTCTAATGGAATGCCGAGCTCTTCGCTGATGAACTGACCGCCCGTGAGGATCGCAATATCTTCCAACATTGCTTTGCGACGATCGCCAAAGCCAGGTGCTTTTACCGCAACGACTTTGAGTCCCGCTCGGAGGCGGTTGACAACGAGAGTCGCAAGAGCCTCGCCTTCGATATCTTCAGCGATGACGAGAAGCGGTTTGCCCGATTCTGCAACGGCTTGGAGGATCGGGAGGAATTCCTTCATCGAGGAAATTTTCTTTTCATAGATGAGGACATAAGCATTCTCATATTCGCAGACGAGCGTTTCAGCATTGGTCGCGAAATAGGCAGAAGTATAGCCTCTGTCAAAATTCAGTCCTTCCACGACTTCGAGCGTGGTCTCAAAACCTTTCGCTTCTTCTACCGTGATGGTGCCGTCTTTGCCCACTTTTTCCATGGCTTGTGCGATGATGGAACCGATTTCTGCATCTCCGTTAGCGGAAATGGTGGCTACTTGCGCGATCTCTTTAGAATCTTTGATCGGCTTAGAGAGCTTTTTGAGCTCATCAATCACTGTATTGACAGCCATTTCAATCCCGCGCTTGATCTCCATTGGATTAGCGCCGGCAGTAACATTCCGTAGCCCTTCTTGATAAATCGCCTCAGCCAGAACAGTCGCCGTGGTCGTGCCATCACCCGCTTTTTCTGCGGTCTTGCTGGCCACTTCTTTCACCATCTGGGCGCCCATGTTCTCGTGTTTGTCTTCGAGTTCAATTTCTTTTGCTACTGTGACGCCGTCCTTCGTGATCTTTGGAGAACCGAATTTGGAATCGATGACGACGTTGCGCCCTTTGGGTCCTAACGTGACTTTAACAGCAGATGCCAATGTGCGGACGCCCTTTAAGATTTTTTGACGAGCCTCTTCCTTGAACTTAATATTTTTTGGTGCCATAGTTGTTATTTTCTCCTATTCTTCAATGATTGCTATGATGTCATCTGCTTTCAGGATCATGTACTCAGTATCGTCAATGGTCACTTCTTGTCCTGAATATTTGTCCATGAGAATGACATCTCCCACTTTGACCGGAATAGGGCTCATTTTCCCATCATCCAATCTCTTGCCAGGTCCAACGGCCATCACTTTTGCCGTCTCTTGCTTTTTCTTCGCACTGTCAGGAAGAATGATTCCTCCTTTCATCTTCTCTTCCGGCTCTAAACGCTGGAGGAGAACGCGGTTGCCGAGCGGCTTCAAGGTCAATTTCTTTTGGGTTGCTTGTTGTGCCATACTTGGTTTCTCCGAGTTTGAGCCCCTGATAAAGGGGCATATATTGATTTCTACCAAGGAATATAGCTAACGATGTGTTTTTTTGCAACTAAATTTAGCAGAACAGCTGCGAGATTGCTAACGGCTTTGAGCGTGAGTGCTTTCTCTCTTTCTGCTTATGAAAATAACTTATTGGTGTTAAAGGATTTAAAGATGGTTAAAGCGAGAAAAGAGGTGCCTATTTCGGACACCTGGAATGTGGAAGCTCTCTATCCGAATGAACAGGCTTGGAAGCAAGATTTTGAAATGCTGAAAGGGGTCGGAATGCCGCATTGGCCTCAGCTAAATGCCTTCCAAGGCAATCTCCATGAACCTGAAAAAGTGGCCTCCCTTTTGGAGTCCTACTTCACCATCGACCGAAAGCTGGCCAAACTCCATACCTATGCGTATCTACGGATGGATGAGGATTTGGGCAATGATGCAACGAAAACCAACCATGGCTTGATCTCGAGTCTCATTTACGAATTCCAGCATGAATGCGCTTGGATTGAGCCGGAGTTGCTTGCGCTCAAGGAAAACGACTTTCAGCACTTACTGAAGGCTCCCGCTCTCCACTCCTATCGGTTCTATCTCGAAAAAATCGGGCGGATGCGTCCTCACACCCTACCCAAAGAGATGGAAGAGCTCTTAGCACTCAGTGGCAAAGCGCTTGATGCTTCCTCGCGCTCTTTTAGCGCATTGAACAATGCCGATCTCACGTTCGCACCTGCTGTGGATTCTCAAGGGAAAGAGCATCCGCTGACGCATGCCTCGTATCTGAGCTATTTGCGAAACCCAGATCGACAGCTGCGCAAATCGGCTTTCCAAAATTTGCATCAAGGATTTAAAAATCACATCAACACGCTTTGCGAACTATTGCAAGGACAGGTGCAAAGTCATCTTTTTCTGGCCAAGGCGAGAAAATTTTCTAACTGTTTAGAAGGCGCTCTTTTTCCACATCAGATAGAGACCGCTGTCTATGAGAACTTGATTGCTTCAGTGCGGCGCTATCTGCCACTGATGCATCGCTATATTGCATTGCGCAAACAAGGACTGCACGTTGAGGAGCTGCATGCTTACGATCTACATATCCCGCTTGTCTCTGAAATAGAGATCAAAATGCCCTATTTAGAAGCGTGCGAAGCGGTCGTTGCGTCAGTGGCAAGATTGGGAAATGAATACCAGGAACTATTGAAAAAGGGACTCTTACAAGACCGGTGGGTCGATATCTATGAAAATGCGAGAAAAAGAAGCGGCGCTTATTCGGGGGGGTGTTATGACAGCATGCCCTACATCTTGCTCAATTATCAGGGGAATTTGAGCGACATCTTTACTCTTGCTCATGAAGCCGGACACAGCATGCACAGATTGCTCGGTGATAGGCACCAGAGCTACATTTATGCAGCGCATCCCATTTTTGTTGCTGAAGTGGCCTCTACATTCAATGAGCAGCTGCTGCTGGACTATTTGAAAGCACAACGGACGAGCAAAAAAGAGAGAGCTTTTTTGATCAACCATGAAATTGAGCAGATCCGCAACACGATTTTCCGACAGACGCTTTTTGCGGAATTTGAGCTGGCCATTCACAAGTTGGCTGAAGAGGGGATTCCTTTGACCCCTGCTCTTCTCAAGGAGAAGTACTTAGGACTCTATCGCGATTATTATGGTTCCGAACTCGTCTTGGATGAGGAAGTGGCTGTAGAATGGGCGCGTGTTCCCCACTTCTACTACAATTTTTATGTCTATCAGTACGCTACGGGATTGAGCGCGGCGCTGGCTCTGCATGAAAAAGCGCTCCAATCGACTGAGAATGTGAAGAAGTACATCGAGTTTCTCTCTGCAGGAGGCAGTCGTTATCCAATCGAGCTACTGGAAAGGGCAGGGGTGAATATGCGCTCTTCAGATCCCCAATCATCACCTGTAGATGCGGCGATGCGCCATTTTTCTTCTTTGGTGAATGAACTCGAGAAACAGATTTTATGATTTACAAAGCCAAAGGATCTTTTGTTGTATTGAATGAGAATGGGCTCCACACGCGCCCCTCGACCGAAATTGTCAAATGCGCTGCTCATTTTACCTCGGAAATCCATCTGCGTTACCGAGGATATGTGGTGAATGCGAAATCCATTCTTGGACTCTTGATGTTGACTGCGAAAGAAGGGGCACGGATTCGGGTGGAAGTGGTGGGCGAGGATGCTGAAGATGCTCTTCAGGCGCTCCTCGCCTTAGCCCAGCGAAAGTTCAATGTTATTTCTTGATGTGCTTGCTGAGTACGCCAGCCATTTTTAGCATGTCAATCGAGCGAGATCCTAAAACAGCGCTCAATTTTTTATCTGGGTTGATCAGCCGTCTGTTTTTGGAGTCTTGCAATTTTTTCGCTTTAATATAGATCCATATTTTTTTGACTACTTGTGGGCGAGTCATTTTTTTTGCTCCGACGATCTCTTGTAGCTCCGGTGAGAGGGAATACATGAGCTGTGTCAGTGCAGTTTTTCTTTTTCCTGTTTTTCTTTTAGCTTTCGCCATAAATTGCTCCTCTATTGTGCAATGCTTCAATAAGAGGTGTAAGAATTTTCTTGAATTCGCGCAAGTGTTTTTTGCACTATAGGCGAGTTTTTTAAAAGAGATTCCCGTGCTGAATAGGCGTTTCAGTTATGACTCTTTTGCTTTTTAGCTATGAGGGCTTTTTTAGGAGAGCCAATGGGAAGAGCCGTCGGAAGCGCCCACAATCACCCGTTTAGCCATATGGAAGAAAAAACCTGTTTCTACTACTCCTGGGATCGATTTAATTTCTTGCTGTGCTTTTTCAGGAGTGCTTTGGAATTTTGTGTCTAAAATCAGATGCCCATTTTCTGTCCTGTAAAGAGCTCCTTGCTCATCCTTTCTCCACTGGCCCAAATACCCCATTTTTTGCAGCGTTTTCTGTGTGATATGGGCCCCATAGGTGACAATTTCTATGGGAAGCAAGAGGGAGCTGAGGGACGGTACGAGTTTCGTCTCGTCGACGATAATGACGATGTCACGGCTGGCATGAGCTAGAATTTTTTCTCTGAGCAGCGCGCCACCACCGCCTTTGATCATGCGCCGCTCAGGGTCTATCGCATCAGCGCCATCGACAGTGAGATCGATGTGCGGTGCTTGATCAATATCGATGAGTGCAATCGCAAATTTCTGGGCCATTTTGGCAGAAGAATGAGAGCTAGCAACCGCTTGGATTTTTAGCCCTTCTTTGATTTTTGCTCCGAGCGCTTCAATGAAAAATTGGGAAGTTGTGCCGCTGCCTAGCCCTACAATCATATCAGATTCAATGAGTGTAGCCGCTTTTTGTGCAGCAGCGTGTTTCGCTTTCGTTCGGGTAGTCATACTCGCCATTTTGAAGTTGTTTGTGTATAAAATCAAATTTTTGTAGTATCCACGCGGGACTGGAGGTCTTCCATGATAACACAACGTGAACGACGTAAAAACATCATAGCACCAGAGAGCAATAAAACCAGAAAGGCACGAGACAAACTCCTCAGGCAATGGAAACAGCAAGAGCGTCTCATCACGCCGCAAGCGCTGTCCGAGACAATAGACAAAATCAAAAATTGGATTGCTGCGAATGCGCCTCATCGAGCAAAGATAGAGCGCACCAGTTTGCGATTATTTGACCATAACGAAAATCCCGCCCCAACGAGCCGCACCATTCAGCAAAAAGTGCAGCAATTGGCGGAAGTGCTACAGGCGAAAAAATAATCAGTCTCAAAAAAACCTTCCATGTGATAGAATTGGAAGGGTTTATGGATAACGTTATTGAAGTTTTGCAAGCGCGCGGATTCATTGAGCAGATCACGGGTGAAGAGCTCAAAGAGCGCTGCAAAAAACCGATCCGCCTCTATCTCGGCATCGATCCCACGGCTGATAGTCTCCATTTAGGGAATCTAATGGGGCTGGTTGCTTTGGCCTGGTTCCAAAAATTGGGCCACAACCCCTACGCCCTAGTGGGTGGAGCTACGGGGCGTATCGGCGATCCATCGGGGAAAAGTAAAGAAAGGCCCATATTGGATGATGCGACGCTCAAACACAATGTGCAGTCGCTCGAGAAGTCTTTGCACAAGATGCTCCGCTTTTCCGAAGGAAATCGGGCTGTCATTGTCAACAACGACGATTGGCTTGGCCCTTTTTCTCTCATTCAGTTTTTGCGCGATGTGGGCAAGCAGTTTCGTGTAGGACAGATGCTAGCCAAAGAATCGGTTCGTTCGCGGATCCAGTCTGAAGAGGGGATGAGCTTCACAGAATTTAGCTACCAGGTGCTCCAAGGGTATGATTTTTACCATCTGCATAAAACGGAGAAGGTCTGTTTGCAGATCGGAGGGAGCGATCAATGGGGCAATATTACAGCAGGCATTGAGTTAAATCGGAAAATGGGCGAAGAGCCGGTTTATGGGATGATCTGGCCGCTTTTGACGCGCAGCGATGGGAAAAAATTCGGGAAGAGCGAGGGCGGGGCGATCTGGCTCTCTGCTGATAAACTTTCTCCCTATGAATTCTACCAATATCTATTTCGCATCCCGGATGCTGATGTCATTCGGATGCTCAGACTCCTTACCTTTGTCGATTTAGAAGAGATTCTAGAGATAGAAGCGGACATGCAGAAAAAGAGCTATGTTCCCAATACTGCGCAAAAACGGCTTGCAGCAGAAGTCACTCGGTTTGTCCATGGAGATGAGGGAGTAGAAGCGGCAGAAAAAGTGAGCCGAGGTGTGGGATTTGGCTCCGATGCAAAATTGAGCGCAAAAGTATTGAAGCAATTGGCAGCAGACATGCCCAATATGACCTTGCCTTCTCACGATGTTCTGGGACAGAAATTTGTCGATTTGGCGTGTAAGGTGGGACTGATCCCCAGCAAAGCAGAAGCTGTGCGGCTCATTAAGAATGGCGGAGCCTACTTCAATAACGAACGGGTGGTGGATCCTGCGTTTGTATTTGGCAAAGAACACCTGATTGAAGGAGAATACCTGTTGCTCAGTGTGGGCAAGAAAAAGAGGATTCTGATTACAATTCATCCAATGGAGAAATTTTGATTTGAAAAATAATCGGTTCTCGCTATTTTGAAACTCGTGAACCCTTTCATTCGTAACGCTCTGCGTTTGCGGTGGAGGAAAAAAAAGGAGACACCCCTTGTCTGACAATTTCACTGAACAAAAATTGAATCAGCCACGTGAACGAAGGAGTTCTGATATGGCTACTGTAACAAAAAAGAAGCTCATTCAAACGATCTCCCAGTCGAAGGGGCTTCATCCCAATGACGTACGAAATGTGATCCAAGCATTTCTCGATGCCATGACAGATTCTCTTTCGCAAGGCGACCGCTTAGAATTTCGCGATTTTGGCGTATTTGAAGTCGTGGAGCGGAAACAAAAGATTGGCCGCAACCCAAAAAATGCTGCGGTTCCTATTGTCATCCCTGCTCGGAAAGCTGTGAAATTCACACCGGGCAAGAAAATGAGAAAGCTCATTGAGTGAATTGCAGTCTGTTGAAAATGTCTCCCTGGGGGTCATGGAAATGGGTGCGTTGCAAATACGTGCCTTTGGCCCTCATAGCTCTCTACTGGATGATCCTAAGGGGTTTGGAGTCTATAGAGTGGGAACTGAAACAGGCTGGTTCTGCTGTTTAGCGCACCCCGAGACATGGGTAGAATCCCAAATTGCTGCAGCAGAAGAGAAGATATCACTCCATTTTCGCATTTTAGGGGCTGTATTGCCCTTCTATTTCGTCTTTTATATCCAAGCGCCCTCGGCTGCGATGGGATCGCTCCTGTTCAAGCCGCAAACTCTGCAGAGGTATGAAGGGGAGGCGATGACGACTTTTTTCGCTGGGATTGAGCTGATGACTGAATCTGTCCAGAGGATGAAGCTGATCCCGCTGGCTCGACAAGCCTGTTTTTGGGATGCCGATTTTCTTTTGGCTTACGAAGTCCCTGCGAGCGATTGCCGCATCGGATTTGAAATCAGGAAGAATCTTGCAGAGAAAAATTAGCGAAAAGATCGCTAGGCAGTTCTGCACTCACCGAATCACTCGGCAACACAAATCCTAGCGTTTTGGCCTGCTCTCCTAAAAGTTCCCATAGGTCGTTGATCTTCTTTGAGAGGAGAGGGAGGTGGAGCTGATAAGTTCCCATTTGCATGCCTGCAGCGATGAGATCGGCATCGGCTTCTGCAATGAGCGTTTTTTTGTCTTCAGGCCTGTCTTGTTGCAGGCTGCTTTGATAGTGGAAAATTGCCCGTGCCAAAAGGCCTTCTATATATTCGGGAAGGCAATGAGCAAGAATGTCCGCTTTTGTTTTAAGCAGATTTTCAAAGCTCTCGGCTGCATAGAGAGGTTGTGCAGAGGCGATATAGGATCGCGATAGAGTGGTGGCGAGACGAGCCAAAATTGCTGCATCGCATAGAGCGAATTGTTTTTGAATAGAATCCCAGAATGCTTGCAATGTTTGCGCCGCTTGAGCAGGTGGTTCCGTGCTGGCTGTGGCAAGTGCTTTTTCTATTCGTTCGTGAAGAGTCTTTTGCTGTTTGATGAGTTGTGCTTGTGCTGTTGATTTTCGCTGCAACATAGGGATCTGAGGTGGTGGTGGGGGTGTTTTATGCTCTTCTTTAGCGGGCTGGGGAGTTGTGTTTTCCAAGCGAATCTCTTTCGGAAGACGTCCTTGTTTTCTCAGCGATGAGAGGGCATCATAGAGGGCGTGACCTGCTTTAATGATCTGTTTCCCAATCACGGGTTTTGCGAGACGAAGAAATTGTTCTGTGTCTTCACGTGTTGTGATGTAGGAGGCGTGGAGGGTGAGAAGTTCTGGTTCTTGGCCTTTTTGGGCACAGGCATACAGTTTCGCTGCCAGGCTCAGGTTCTTTTGGCCAAGATCCTGAAATATTTTTTTCACAAAAGCAAAATTCAAGCCATCTTTCACTTTCAACATTAGCTCGACGGCCAGCTTGTCCATATTGCATTGGAGCAAGGCGGGGATCAGTTTTACGACGGTAGAACCGTTATGCGGCGATGGATGGGTGAGAAAGTGCTCTGCGATGTGCTTCAGGGTGTATCCATACTCGCGATCGACAAACTGCAAAAGAGGCCATTTGGTGAGATTAGTGTCGAATGTTTTTTCCGATACGGGAGCCAGTACGTAATTGGATCCTTTCATCGGACAAAGAGCGTATTTCTCTCCTAAGATGATCGGTGACGGAGAGCGGCTTTGGAAGTATTGGAAGATCAAATCGATTTCTTGTGTGGCCAATGTGGTCGTTTCAGGTCGTTTTAGCTGAGCATGGGCATATATTTGGTCTAAAAGCCATGTTGCCGTGTCAGGGTGCGTAAAACCTCTACGAGTTCCGAGTGCATAGAGATTCAGCAAGAAGGCCATTTTTCCTTCCCTATTGCTGTGGTAGTGGAGGTCGAGATATTTTTCGAGTTGATTAACGTCTATATGCAAAGTATGAGGGATCAGCCGCCCTTCTACCTCCTCCACATTGTCTGGACAAAAACCTGCTGTGATACTGTTGCAATGGCTACGAAATCCGTTGTAGATGGTGGAAAGAGACTCGAGCTGTGCATAGCATCGATGTTGCTCGATTTGGCTAAGAGCTGTTGCTGCATCATAACCGTCGATCGCTCGGAGCCGAGGCGCCTCTTCCGAGTTTTGCAAAAAAGCCCCTAAGCCAATCTGGAGCGCGTCACTAGAATAAAGACAGCTATTTTGGCTCTTCACATGGACTAAAACATCCGTCTCTTGTCGGTGTCCTTCATAGGTTGTGGGGAGAGTGTATAGGGGAAAAGCCTGTGGCATTTTGAATTGCTAGCTCTACAGCTCCCCAGTGATAGGGTCTTTGGATCTCGATCACCAGATCGATATCGGGAATCGGACGAGGAGAGTCGCTCAGCAGGTTGCGGGCAGCGCCCCCTTTCAAATAGACTCCGCGGACCTCTATTCCGCTTTGTTCCAGTTCCCTTGTCGCTTTTTGCAGGAATTGTGTAAGTATAAGCGGTTGATTATTAAGCTGATATGATCTTCCTGTAGCAAAAAATTGGTTAAATCTGTGTAACGCTTTGCCTTTCAATTGGATAGATTCTTGTTCTGCAGCCTGGACGGCCGGTTGGCTCTGCGCCGCTTCTGTAATTGCGCTTATTATTGACATAATAATATAAATTATAACAATAATTATTATTAATTGCAAATAGTCTTTTGTGGTGTTATTATGCGCGCAATTAATGTGTTTGGCGGTCTTCGCGAAAACAGGCTAGAAAAATAAGTTCATAGAGGCGATAATCACAACCGATGTCAACAACGGCTAAATATTTATTTGTCACTGTAGCGGGCGTTTTTATCGTCATTGGGGGAATGGGGATGCTGCGCCATCGGGCCCCTCGAGCTAAAAAGCCAGCCCCCGCTCCTGTTATTGTGGAAGAGATTTCGCTGAAAGAACCGGCGAAAGCCCCTGTCCCGGTCTCTCCAGAGAATCTTCCCGACGTAGATCGGATCGGTAGGTTCTTTGCTCTCGATTCTTCTCGGTTACCCATTGTGGAGACGCTCTCCTATACGAGCCGGGTACCGTGGTTAGAAGGGCGCCCCGCTTGGATTGCCGACTATGCGACCCATTACGAGACCTCCCGCCATTTCATCGCTCGCAGTCTGAACCGCAAGCGCGATTACTTCACCCAAAAAATTTCGTTTGGCGATCGGTTCAATGTATTGCGTCGCGATATGAAGATTGCATTCCACCTTTTGATCGATCTTTCTCGTTGCCGCATGTGGTTTTACTATTTCAACCCGGAATCTAATGAACGGGTATTGCTGAAAACCTACAGAGTAGGAGTGGGACGGGTCGACAAAAATAAAGCATCGGGATATTTGACTCCTCTGGGCAAATACCAATTGGGAGAAAAAGTAACCATTTACAAGCCGGGCACATTGGGATTTTTCCAAGACCAAAAAACAGAGATGATCCGGGTCTTTGGCACCCGTTGGATTCCCTTCGAATCGGAAATCGAAGGGTGTACTGAGTCAGCCAAGGGATTTGGGCTCCATGGGGCTCCTTGGAGCTTAGACCCGGTCAGCGGGGTTTTAGTAGAAGATCGGAATAAGATTGGCAAATATGAGAGCGATGGCTGTATCCGGCTGGCTCAAGAAGACATTGAAGAGATTTTTGCGATCATCATCTCAAAGCCTACAACGGTGGAGTTGGTGAAGGATTTTCATGATGCTAAATTGCCGGGGGTAGAAAGAGATTTATGACGATATTACCTCATGAAAAACAGATCGTAGAAATGCAAGAGACGATCGCCAAGCTCAAAGAGCAAAACAAGAACCATCCCGTCTGGTCTCAAAAAGAGCTGTTAGAAATGGAGCAAAAGCTCGAGCAGCTCAAAAAAACGATCTATTCGCAACTCAAGCCATGGGATCGCGTGGGCATTTGCCGCCATCCAGGGCGCCCTCATGCACTCGATTATCTGGAAAAGATCACCGATGAGTATGTCGAGATCTTTGGCGATCGGACGTTCCAAGACGACCATGCGATCATCACGGCTTTAGCCAGAATCGATGGGCAAAAATTCCTCTTCATCGGCCAAGAGAAGGGAAAAGATACTGAAAGCCGCTTGTATCGCAACTTCGGCTGCCCTCATCCCGAAGGGTATAGAAAGGCGATGCGTTGCATGCGCTTGGCTGCGAAATTCCATATCCCTGTGATCTCTTTACTCGATACGCAAGGCGCTTACCCGGGACTGACGGCGGAAGAGCGGGGACAGGGATGGGCGATCGCGAATAACCTATGGGAAATGGCTCGTCTGAAGACCCCCATCATCGTTGTCGTGATCGGAGAAGGGTGTTCTGGAGGAGCGCTCGGGGTAGGGGTTGGTGATTCGATCGGGATGCTCCAGCACGCGTATTACTCGGTGATTTCTCCAGAAGGATGCGCTTCGATCCTCTGGAAAGACGCGAGCAAGAATGCAACTGCCGCAGAGGTGCTCAAGATGCATCCTGAAGATCTTTTGCCTCTCGGGGTGATTGATCAGGTGATCCAAGAGCCTCTCGGTGGGGCGCATCTCGACCCTGCCAGTGTTTATAGCAGCGTCAAATCGTTCATTCTCCGCGAGTGGAATCTTTTGAAAACGATCCCGATAGAGCGTCTCTTGGAAAATCGCTACCAAAAATTCCGAAAAATGGGCAAATTTGAGGTATTGCATTCGGAATCCAATGAAGTACCTTCTTTTAGCAGCCTTTCGAAATAGCCGCCATTTAACCCTCTCATTTCTCACCTTCATCAGCCTGTTATTTCTGACAGCGGCCAACCATTGTGAGATGTTTGCATTAGGGCTCATCACCAATACCGGGGCTGACTTTTTCTCTCTTTTTAGTCCCTCTGGGAAAAAAGTACGCGATAAAATTTCGCTCAATGATGTGACCAAGCAGTGGGTACTCATTGATCGCAACCGCGATGGAGTGATCACGAAAAAAGAGGCGGCGATGTACATCGCGCACAAAAAGGGGAGTAACCCCCTACAGTGGGTGATGCATAAGATTTCGTCCCGTTTTGATGTCGAGGAAAACCTCTCTCTTCTCGTCTCGCTTTTGGTCGCCGTGGCGCTTTTCAAGGGTGTGACTCTTTTTGCCTCGCGCTTTACGACCCAGCTCCTTTCCATCCGGGTGACGCGGGATCTCAGGCAACAGTATTTTGAACACATCCAGTCGCTCCCTTTGAGCTTTTATCAGGAGCACAATTTAGGGAGCCTCTCTTCGCGCGCGGTCGGTGATGCAGGGCAGATTGCCTCCTCACTCAACTCCTGTTTGACCAATTACTTGCAAACTCCTTTCACCATTTTAGGCTCGCTAGCCGCCTGTTTTTATCTCTCTTGGAAGCTCTCCATGATCATCTTTCTCGGCTTGCCTCTGGTGGTTTTGCCGGTGATCTATCTGACGCGCCCGTCTTATTTGGGATTTACGCCCTTCGGATGACAGTGGGTCAGCTCCTTATGTTTTGCGGTCTGCTCCATCTTTTCTACGAACCAGTGAAAAAATTTGCTGAAGAAAACGCCAATATCCAAAAAGGGGTGGTAGCGGCAGAAAGGATGTTCGAGGTGCTGCAGATCAAGCCGCAGATCCAAGATCAAGAAGGGGCGATTGATTTGCAGGGCTTTAAAAATATCATTGAATTCGATCATGTCTGGTTCAAATTCCGCGATGAATGGGTGATCAAAGATGTCCATTTCACCATCCGGAGGGGAGAAATTGTCGCGATCGTGGGAGCCACTGGTGCGGGTAAGTCGACTCTTGTCCAGCTGTTGCCGCGGCTTTATGACGTGCAGCAGGGAGAAATCCGGATTGATGGCATTCCGATTTCGGCCATTACCCAGCAGTCGCTCAGAGACCAGATTGCTTTTGTGCCTCAAAAGCCGTTTCTCTTCTTTGATACGGTGGCTGAGAATATCGCCTTTGGGCGGAGTTTTTCTCGAAATGATATTGAGGAGGCGGCCCACCGGGCCTACGCCCATGAGTTTGTCGAGCAAATGCCGCAAGGCTACGATACTATGCTGGCAGAAATGGGCAAAACGCTCTCCGGTGGTCAACAGCAGAGGTTGGCCATTGCACGTGCTCTGGTGAAAAAAGCTCCGATTTTGATCATGGATGAGGCGACCTCCTCGCTCGATTCGATCTCAGAGAATCGGATCAAGCAGGCGATCCGCGATTTGCAAGGGAAGGTAACGCAGATTCTCATTGCGCATCGTCTCTCGACGATTGAGCATGCCGACCGGATCATTTTCTTGGAAAAAGGGCGCAAGATTGCCGACGGCACTCTGTCAGATCTTCTACAGAGCTGCCCTCCCTTCCGGGCCATGTGGGATATGTACCACCATTCGGAAGCGCTGCAGCCCAATTCGTGAAGAGTCCCCCCTCCCTGCGCTGGCAGGGGGCTGGGCACGCGACGGGCACGGGCGAGAGCCTGCGCCTCATTAGACCTCTTGCATAACCTGCTTTGTTTGAAAAA
>JACQAR010000033.1 GCA_016194825.1 Chlamydiia bacterium | reverse complement strand
TGCAAATAAGAGACAACTGGCTTGCTGCGGCTTTGCCATATCAATCCTCTCTCGTCAGCCATAGTTTTACTATGGCTTCCTCGCTCGTAACGCAGACTTTGTCTGCTTTGATCTGGCTTTGCCTCGCTAGCGCCATTTGTCACCTATTTGCATGCCGGGTTAATAAATCTTGGAAATTCGCTGTCCTAACCGGAATTGCACCACCCAAAAATTGGCTCAAAAGAACCGCAAAATCGACTGAAACTTTTTATTGGGATAGGTTCAATGTTAAGAATTCTGGGATAGGTTCGGTTGTTCGGTTGTTCAGTAAAATCGAGCAACTGAAATTAGAGTTGAGGGTTAGGAAAAAATAGAAGGTTGCTGTATGATATATTTCCTTTATAAACAGAATCCGGAGAATCAGCATGGCATACCAAGCAGCGCCCCCATCAGGTACCCTAGTGATAGCCGCTATGATTATTCCCAACCCCGCTTCCGCTGACCGTAGAGAGCCTACCGAAGGTGCAAACTCTGCCCAATATGGAGAACGTGCTTCTCTCACTTCGGGGCAGGAAGTAAGCGTATGTAGGCCAACTAAAACCCAGCTTCTCATTACTAGCTGCGCTTATTTGGCCATTGCTGGGACAGGTCTAGCCGTAGCATTGACTGCTGATCGAAATAACGGTCCTGGACAACTCTTGGCAGGAGCCAGCATAGCCGGAGGTGCATCTGTCATCTATATGGCGATATTGAGATGCTATTTTGGGATTCGCCTCTGCTACGGCTGCTAAGTATGATGGGGTTTTTATTGCGCGCATGGGCCGACTCGATTTGAGTCAGTCCCTCAATTCGATGGAGAGTCGGTTTTCATGAGTTCGAGGTTTTGATAGTAACGCATCAGATCACGGGCACGAGCGGCATCTTCGAAGCGCAACTCTTTCGCTGCACGCCGCATCTCGGTTTCACACTCGCGGATCTTGGTCTCCAGATTCGGGATGTTGAAGTCCACTTTCGCTGCCGTAGGAGCAATAGGCTGTGGCGGCTCCTCTGCAAAGCCAAAACTCTCCTCCAATGAGGCCACGGTTTCTCGTTTGACACTGCGGGGAATGATCCCATGCTCTTCGTTGAATTTTTGTTGAGTAAAGCGTCGCTCTTGGGTGATCCGCATCGCGCTTTGAATGGCAGCCGTCTTTTTATCGGCATAGAGAATCACCCGTCCTCGTACGTTACGCGCGGCCCGACCGCAGGTTTGGATTAGCGCTGTCTCAGAACGGAGAAATCCTTCTTTATCTGCATCGAGAATCACAACTAGAGAAACCTCTGGCAAGTCGAGCCCCTCTCGCAGAAGGTTGATGCCCACAAGAACATCAAATTCTCCTAGCCTGAGCGACTTGAGAATGCGCATTCGCTCAAGTGTATCGATATCCGAGTGGAGATATTTGGCCTTCACGCCAATTTCAGTGAGGTATTTGGTGAGATCTTCCGAGAGTTTTTTCGTGAGCGTGGTTACCAAAATGCGCCCCTGCTGCTCTGCTTCGCGGCGGATCTCTTCCAAACAATCATCGATCTGGTTTGTAGCAGGTCTGAGCTCCATGGAGGGGTCGAGTAACCCCGTGGGACGGATGATCTGTTCGACAATATCTCCTCCTGCCTCCGCTACTTCCCAGGCACCGGGAGTCGCAGAGACATAGAGCACTTGCCTGAATTTCTGGTAGGTCTCTTCGAATTTGAGGGGACGGTTATCAAAAGCCGACGGAAGACGAAAACCGAATTCCACCAGCGCCTGCTTGCGAGCGCGATCGCCGTTGTACATCGCATGCAGCTGCGGCAGTGTTTGATGCGATTCATCGATGATAAAGAGAAAATCTTCTGGGAAATAATCGAGCAGGCAAGGGGGCGGATCGCCCGGATTGCGGCGGCTAAAGTGGCGCGAGTAGTTCTCAATCCCCTTACAAAAGCCAATTTCTTTGATCATCTCAATATCGTAATTGGTCCTCTCACGGATCCTTTGTGCTTCGATGAGGCGATGTTCTTTTTCAAAGAAGGCGATTCTCTCGACGAGCTCTTTACGGACGGTCTCAATGGCAAGCATGCGGATATTTTCCGGAGTCACGTAGTGAGAACCTGGGTAGAGGGTCACCGTTTCCAGCCGCTTGCGCACTTTGCCTGTGAGAGGGTCGATCTCGCTGAGCCGTTCTACTACATCGCCAAAAAATTCGATGCGATAGGCCAGATCATCTTCATAAGCAGGGACGATCTCGAGGATATCGCCCCGAGCGCGGAAGGTAGCGCGCGCTAAATCATAGTCGCTTCGAGTATAGTGCATCTCCACGAGATGGAGCAGCACATCATCGCGGCGCACCTGCTGATTGAGAGTCAACTTCAACAACATCTGGCTGTAGTATTCAGGAGTTCCCAACCCGTAGATACAAGAGACAGAGGAGACAATGATCACATCGGAGCGCTCGATGAGTGAGCGGGTTGCGCTGAGGCGCATTTTTTCAATCCGATCGTTGATGGCGAGATCTTTTTCGATATAGGTATCGGTGCGGGCAATGTAAGCTTCCGGTTGGTAATAGTCGTAGTAAGAGACGAAGTATTCGACCGCATTATTAGGGAAAAAGGTCTTGAATTCTTGGTAGAGCTGTGCCGCGAGTGTTTTATTGTGGGCGAGCACCAACGTCGGCTTTTGCACTTGGGCAATGACATTGGCCATCGTATAAGTTTTTCCCGAGCCAGTCACGCCGAGCAATACCTGTGTTTTTTTGGATGCCCGGATTCCCTGTACGAGCTTCTCAATGGCCTGCGGTTGGTCTCCCGCAGGCGAAAAATCGGCTTTCAATAGCAGCATTTTTTATATTTCAGTCCGCTGCAGCAGGGACAAGGGTCGTTCCGCTCAAAAAAGTGTTTTTTGCCCATGATTTTTTCATAATGGGCCAATAGATCCTCTAGATCGGCGTGGAATGCCTCTCGGGCGTGATCAGAGAATTCTTCCACAGGATCGTCGAGAATTTCCTCAATTTCGGAGAGAGCGATTTGCTCAGGATTGATGTAGCCTTCATCATAGGCTGCGCGGAGCTCGTCGATCATCTCTTTCGGATGGAGCACAGTGGCTGCTGCGGCTATGAGATCGTAGATATGGGGAGTTTTCTCTTTTCGATTTTGGAGCAGAGTCAGGAAATAGGAGACGAGATCTTCTCGTTGCAGCTGGCCACTTCCATACAGCACCATGAGTGTTTGCAGCTGGCTTGCTCGGATCATGGGATTTTGACCTGCATCTTCAATGAGCGCTTTGAGCTCATCGATGCGGTGTTTGAAAAGCTCTGCAAAGGCGTGGGGCACGCTATCAAAGAGGCGAGAGCCTAAAAATTCGTTGACCGCATGATTCTCCAAATACCCTACTTTTTTAAAGAGAGGGATTGCATCTTCTTCGTGCAGATGACCCAAGATCATCATGGCGTGGAAGAGGAACTGGCTCATATCTTCGGCAAAGAAAGAGGGGTCTGCCAATACTTCTTCCATTTCTGTGAGGAGGAGGGTGGCGGCTTGGGCCTTATGGTCCGGATCTATAAAATAGCGGATGGCCCGTTTAGGGATATATTCATATGCATCGTGCAATGAATCGAGGAGCAGATCTGTATCTGTTGTAGTAGCTATACTCATAATAGATTTGTCATCTTACTGGATTGTGGCTATCGATTCAAGGAATTATCAAGAGATCACGAATCAAAAAACTATTGGCGAAGAAGTTTGTAGTGAATATAGGCGTCGGGATGTTTCGCTCTCGCTCCACCCCTGCGCCCCAGGGGACTGGTTCTGGCTTTGATAACCGGTCGCGCTCCTTATTCCAAAAACCGCAAACTGCGTTTGCGGCAGAAGCGCGACCTATCGGGGCTGGCTCCTCGCGGTACTTTTGTACCGCTCCTCGCTTCATGCGCCCCGATTTCTCTGTGCCATAACCAGTCTCGGGCTGCGCCCAGGCCCCACTTCGTGGGTCCCCCCGGGGCGCAGATTTAGCCCCTTCGGGCCTTCAATTCGTAATACACTGTAGAGACCCGAAGGGGAAAAATGTGCGCCCTGGAGGCCCGCGCTTCATCCGACACAAGAAATGAGCGATTTTTTAAATAGCTTGTCTCAGCATGGCCTGCAATAGAGCATAGGCTTCAAAAGCCCCGCAAAAGGGGTGCTGCTTGTCCTCGACCTTCAGGTAGCCCACTTTAAGCCCTTCCAGAACTTCTTCTTTAGTAAAATAATACACCCCTTGGATGGCGCCCTCGACTTCTTTGGCCGATTCTAGGTGATCTAACTTTGCAATGTAGACAGGAACTCTTTGCCCTTCAGCAGACGTATTGACGGTGAGCCTTCCCAACTCTTCACATGCACCTGCAACCCAGCCCGTCTCTTCCTGCAGCCTTCGACGAATGGCCTGTTCCATTGTTTCCCCCCGTTCTTTTGCTCCACGAGGGAGTTCAAATTCCCAGGAACGAGTTGCGTGTCGGTACTTCAGAATCAGCACAACTCTTCCATCAGAAGTAATGGGTAGAACCGCTGCACCCGATGCCTGATGATCCGGACTTTTCCAAATATATCTAAAAAAAGTGCCTGTTCGTCCGTTTGGGAATTTTACTGCATCCCGCACTAAAATCGTGTACATGTCCTCGGTTACGATTCCCACTCGACTCGAATTCCACGCCTCTTCCATTGGCAATCCCTTCGAGCAAAGCTGTTGATAGCGCTGCGCTTCTATTTGAGGGATTGCCTGTACATCATCGATGATTTCGATTTCGCCATTTTCCCAAGATCCTTTAGGCCATGCGTATTGGGCTAAAAGAGCGAGATATTTCGTATATCGATCTTCGCTTTCTTGCCTCACTCGATCAGAAGCAATCGCGGTTGATGCATTGGGGGCTGTCTGTATATGGGAAGCGGCTATGTTCGCTATTTGCGGGTCTTGGGGGTTGTGAGGAGCTCCCCACATTTTATAGAGAACGACACAGGCTCCGACAATACCAGCTCCGAATACACGTAACGCCATCATTTCACCTCAAGATTTGAATCGACATACACTTTAGAGGTTAGTGGAATTTTTTGCTAACCGAATGGCTTGCTATTTGAAAAACAGCTTCTTGCTACGATTTTTGCTTTTCCTTTTTGACGCTGGAGAGCTTGATCGTTTTCTTCTCTCTTTCGGAATGTCTTTGCTGCACTTGAACAACATCTCTGGGCATAAATCAACACCGTTGGGCCATACAATGGTGCCATCTTCACATTTGACCTTGCTGAAAAAATCCACATCCTTTAGCGGCAAAAACATATTTTTAGCGGTCCTTAATCGATCTTCCATATCAAAGATCTTAATCTTGCCATTTCTAAAATAAAGCTTCAGTTTGTACCCACCGATATGTTCTACTTTCTTGATTTCGTGTAGCATTTTTACTCCAATGGGGCAATCTTCCTAGGTGGCTGTTCCGACACAGCCGATTCCCACGCTTTTAATAATTCTTTTTTTCTGAGTACAGCCCATGCTCTCACAAGCACTTCCTGTTTTTTTGGAAAGCGCCCTTTTATCTTCATGCCCGTCGCTATAGAAAACATAGCCCTATTTCCTTGGTATTCCGCGTGGAAATGAGGAGGAGCATGATCATCATAATACATCTTGATGATGATACTAAGAAATCTGCAAATTTCCGGCATTCATCAACCTCTTCAGCTTAGATGAGGCCTTTGACGAAGCGGCGGCGGGCTTTGCGGCGTAGGGCGATGCGGGCTGTGCGGCCATAGGCGACCTCGTGTAGGTTCTCTATCGCCATGAAGGCACTCGGATCTTCCCGCAGCACAATCTCTTTCAGCTCCGCAAGATCCAATCGCTCGACGATGATGAAGAGAATGTCGCGATCTTCTCCGGTATAGCCCCCCTTGCCTTTGATGAAGGTGAGCCCGAGCCCCAGCTCATGCGTAATGATTTTGCTCAGCTTCTCAGGCTTGGAACACATGATGAGAACCGATTTCAGCTCTTCTAGACCCGCAATCACAATGTCCATCATCTTGAAGGCAACAACGTAGGTCATGAGCGAGCGCAGAGCAATGTGCCAGTCGTGGAAAATATAGCCGTACGCGCCGAAAATGAAGATGTTGATGAAGAAAATCACCTGGCCTACGG
>JACQAR010000030.1 GCA_016194825.1 Chlamydiia bacterium | reverse complement strand
GTCCTCTCTATTGGCCGCCATCACCCCCACCACCTTTCCTCTCACCACCGACCCGATCGACGTCGTGATCCCCTGCGCGCCGAAAGACGCCATCACGCTCGAGCGATGCATTACCGGCATCCAGAAAAATGGCGCCCATCTCGGCCGCATCATTGTGGTGTCCAAAGAAAAAATGACCGATAGAGCCGAATGGTTCTCTGAAGATGCGTTTCCCTTTACAAAAGAACAAATCGCCCACGAAGCGTTCCATGGAGACGAGAGCGCTGCCTACGAGTTCATCCACCGCAGAGAAACTAGAATCGGCTGGCTCTTCCAGCAACTGCTCAAATTCTACGCACCATTTGTCATCCCCGACCTCTCCCCTAACGTGCTCATTCTCGACGCCGACGTGATCTTCTTAAAACCAGTCACCTTCATGAACGACAAGGGAGAACCCTACTTTACCCCCTCGAGTGAACCGATCCACGCCCCCTACTTTGAGCACGGAGAGCGCCTCATCCCCGGCTGGCACCGCGTCTACCCCCAAGTATCAGGCATCGCCCACCACATGCTTTTCCAGCGCTGCATTCTGGAAGATCTCTTTCAAACCATCCGACAAACCCATGGAGAAGAGCCCTGGAAAGCCATCTGCCACACACTCGATTTGGAAGCAATTGGCTTTGCAGCCATGTCGGAATATGAACTCTATTTCAACTACACACAATTGAGAACAAAGCAAGGCAGCGTCCGCCCATTACGCTGGACACTGGCCCACTCGCTACACCACCTCCAAGCTCTACAAAATGTAGGTTATATATACATATGCTGTCCCACATGGCTCTCTGCCTCTTTCTCTACTGGCCGCTCCTCTTAAGCGCCGTGACAGACTTTGGAGTCACTTATGACTTCAGCGGAGGACGCTTTGGAGATTGTTTGCTCTCCTATCTGCACGCCAAATGGATCGCCTACGAAAAACAGATCCCCCTCTATTACCGCCCCTTCGTCTATTCTTCTCATCTCATCCTCGATCAAGAAGAAAAACACCTCGCCGATTTACGCGACGAACCGCGCCTGCGCGTCTTGCTCGGCAACGGCCCCCCCAATCCCCGTATCCATCTGCCTCTGCTCTACATCTGCCCCTATTTTCCCGAAATAGCATGGGAACGCAACCACATCCATCGCTTCCCCTATTGGTTCACTGTCGATTGGAAAAATCCCCAATTCCGACAGCTTATCCTCTCTCTCATCCAACCGAAAAAACCGCTCCTGCACATCCTTCCCCCACAAGATCGGATCAGCATCGCCATCCACTACCGCGATGGCGGCGGCCACGATGATCAAGCTGCCCGAGAAGAATGGCCCCTGAAATTTCCTCCTCTGCACTTCTACATCGATTCTCTCAATGCTGCCATCGAGCTCTGCCAACACAAACCCCTCTACTGCTACCTCTTCACCGATTCTCTGAATCCCGACGCCATCGTCCAAGAGCTCCAGAAAGGCCTTCTCACCCCATCTGATATCCTCTTTGACTACCGCACCAGACAAAAAGGCCCCCGTTCCAATGTTCTCGAAGATTTCTTTTCTCTTTTCCACTTTGACATCCTCATCCGCCCGCAATCCAATTTTAGCCTCATTCCCTCACTGCTCCACGATTATCTAGCGGTCTATGCTCCAGAAGATATCGCAGAAGAGAAGATTACTGAAGTCAGCGTCACCATCAACGAAGAGCTCTTATACAAAAGGCTACTATGAAAACCCTCCTCTTATTTTTCGCCATCTCTGCTCTTGCAACAGAGCACGCCATCGTCTACGTCCACTTAGGACCCAAACTTCCGCACTATCAAGCCGACGTCATCGAGCAAGCCCGTCTTTTCAACCCAGACTGTCCCATCTATCTCATCGCAGAGCAATCTGCTCTCGAAGAATTACACCATCCCACCGTGACCCCCATTGCCTGTGAAACATTGCGCAAAAGCGGCGCGCACGAAAAATATCTCCGAGAAAAAGAGACCACCGGCTTTTGGAACTATGTCGTCGAGCGCTTTTTTTACTTGGAAGAGGCGATGCAGCAATATGAGCTCCACTCTATTTTCCATATGGAAAATGACGTCATGCTCTATCGCGACCTCAGCGAGCTGACCCCGCTTTGCCAAAAACACTACCGCGGCATGATCGGCGCCACCTTCGATAACGACGCGCGCTGCATCCCAGGCTTTGTCTATATCGATGGTAAAGAGCCCCTCTCACAATTTGTCCAATTTGTCGCCGAGCATCACCCACACGGAGAAAACGACATGGTTCTCTTGGCTAAATTCCGCGCGAAATACCACAAAAAATGGATCGACCATCTCCCCATCGTACTCCCCGCCTATGCAAAAGACTATCCCCTGGAGACCTACCAAGGCATCACAGTACAAAATCCTCCTGACTATTGGAATCACTGGCAAGAGCTCGCCATTTTCGACGCAGCGGCCTTTGGGCAGTATTTAGGGGGACAAGATCCGATTCACGGAGTCAATGAACCCGGCTTCATCAATGAAAGTTGCATCTTTAACCCCGCTCGCTTCTCGCTCTCTTGGGAAAAAGATGCGTTAGGCAGATATGTGCCGCTCGGAGCATTCAACGGGCAAATATTTCGCCTCAATAACCTCCATATCCACAGCAAAAACCTCAAAAAATTCTCCTCGAGCCAAGCCACTCCTCCCCCTTCCGCACTCGCCCCTCTCCCGCTTGAGAAAAAGCGCTTTCCCTTAACCACAGCTCCTCTCGACGTCGTACTCGTCGCCTCAAAAAAACAACGCCATCTGCTCGATGCATCCATTGCCAGCGTCCGCCGCTACGTCTCTCACATAGGCCGCATCTTCGTCATCTCTTCCGAGCCGCTCACATCCAACGCAGAGTGGATCGATGAAACACTCTTTCCCTTCTCTAAAGAGGCCATTTTGGACCAACTCTTTGGGAATATCGTCGACAAGAGACGCTATACCTACAATCCCCGCACTCAGCTCGACAAAATCCACACCCAGCTCCTCTACCTCTATGCTCCTCTTGTCCTCCCCCAGCTCTCTCCCAACATCTTGCTCCTCGACCCGAACACAATCTTTGTCAATCCAGTGGAGTTTCTCGATGCCGAAGGGGGCGCATTATTTTCGGTCAAAGACAAATTTCTGACTGCACACCGAGCCCTCGGAGTGCGGCTATTGCCTGACTTTTTCTACAACAACCATGCCGAAATCAGCCACATGGTCCTCATGCAAACACCTATTCTCGAAGAGCTCTTGCAGCTATTGCGTGAAAAGAAAGGGCAAGAGCCCTGGCAGCTGATCTGCAAAGCCATTGATCCAGGCAAGTACTATGAAAGTTGCTTCTCTGCCTTTACACTCTATGGCAGCTTTGCACTCGGACGCGCCGCAGAGGCCACGCTGCGCCCCCTGAAGTCAGCCACTACGCTCCAAATTTGCGATCTCTCCAAATACCAGAGAGAAGGATTTCACTTCGTCTATCAGAAATGAGTCTTAGAGACCTTCTCTAAACGCGTAATTTTTTGAATTTAGCATTTTTGGCGACATGAATCGAAGGGGTCGCTGTTTTACTCAGCGTCAGTGTAGGTTTAATTTCCAAATCGCACCCTAATCCCAGCAAACAGCGCATTAAACGCTCGATGGTAAATTCAGTTAAGAGGCCACGAGTAATTTTAGACACTTTTGGCTGATCTATTTTCATTAAGGCAGCAGCTTTTGATTGGGTGAGTTTTCGATAATCAATGATTTTTACAATTAATAAAGCCAAATCTGATTTTGCATTTGCTTCTTTAGGATGCTCAAACCCAAAATCGGCAAAGACATTTCCGGAACTTTCTTCATACTCAATTTGTGTGGAAGTTTTATTATTTTTTCTTTTTTTTGCCATAATGCTCCTCATACAGTTGTCTTGCCCGTTTCAGCCGTTCTTCAATGTTGTAAGTTTTTTGGCTCATTTCCTCGTACTTTTGCTTGAGGGAATCCTCTGTGACATCGGTCCACTCTTTGATGACGAGGACAGGAAGTCCCTCATAGAGCGAATCGATAGAAGAGCTTTTCACAATCGGAAAAGAGTGCAAATAGAGCGTCTCCCATAGACGATACGTATCGAGCCCCACCCCCCGTGGACTCAGGACAAATTTTGACGCCGCTACATCTGCCAGATAGCGATCGAACCGCTTCTTGATAGGCCGATAACAATAGGGCGCTCGCCCGATCAACTGAAACACCTGCCATCTCTCTGGAAGATAATTTTGGATGGTCAGATTGCAATAGACGAGGTACTCTTTGGCGATGTTTTTATCGATCACAGATTTCAGAATGTCAGGATTGCCGCATCCAGATGGCCGATTCCCCACGCCAATGGGAATCGGATGCAATTTGGGATGAGGCTTTCCCTCAAAATTCTGCGTAAACCAAGCGATGAGTTTGGGATCATCGAGAAACGGATAGAACTTGCCGGGAGCTGGATCATCGCCATTGTGAGAGATCAAGATGTAGGGATGCTCAATGAACGGATGGATCTCTTGGAAAAACCGTCCTAGCATCTCCAGCTTCACAAACACCGTGCTTTTGGCTCGCACCTCTTTCGGATTCAAAGTAGCGTCAAGCTCATCAAAAGCAAAATCCGCATAAGAGCGAAACCCATCTCCCGTGATGAAAGGCTCGCTTGGCTCTCTAAATTGTGGAGGTGTGACGCACAAGAGAAATACAGGGAAAAGCAAAAAAAAACGCATCATCAACAGGCCCTATTTTAGAAAAGAAATTTTAAGGAAAACATTTCTTAATCTGCAACTGCCAATAAGCCATATCGAGCTTCTCCCAACAAAACTCTCTTGCAACAAACTCTCGGTATTTCTCCTCCAAAAAAGACTCCGTTACCTCGCTCCAATCCTGCACAATCAACACCGGCAGCCCTTCATACAACAAATCTAGCGACGAGGTTTTCACGATGGGGATCGAACCCACATAGAGCGCCTCCCACAGGCGGTAGGTATCGAGACCTGCGCCCCGTGGAGCCAATACAAACTTCGAAGAGGCCATGTCGATCAGATACTCGCGAAACGGCTTTTTGCCCGTCCTGTAGCAATAAGGCGCTTTCGCAAATTGCTTGAACACCTCCCACCGCTCCTCGGAAAACGTCTGAATCGTAAAATTCATGAAAAGAAGATGTTTTTTGGGCAATTGCATCTGTTGGACCGCAGTCACGTCTGTTAAATGTCCATGCGGCAATTTTTGATTCGCCAGACCAATCGGAATGGGGTGTAATTTCGGATGTCTGGTCCCATCCCAATTGATCGCAAACCAAGCCAGCAAAAGCGGCTCGTCCAAATAGCGCGCCAAAGCGCCTGGCGTAGACTCATCCGTCAAATGAGTGATGAGGACATAAGGCACCTGCAGCTGAGGGTGAATGGCATGGAAAAAATCTTCCGCATCGCACATTTTCATGAAAATCACATTGCCCGCCTCTACCTCATGAGGGCGCATCGTTTCGTACAACCGATCCGCCATCGCTATAAAGGGATCGGCTGTTACAAAACTCATGCAATAGGCTAAAATCGACACGATCATATGCGCTGCCTCATTCTTTTATTTTCAGCTCTTTCTCTTTCTGCCCAAGTGAGCATCCTCATTCCCTGCCATCCCGCCCACTTTCCTCTCCTCGAAGAACTGTTGACTGCCTATACCGAGCAAACCGCACTCCCCGATGAAGTAGTCATTTCCCTCTCCCAATACGAACAGATCGATCCCAGCCAAATCGCTGCCTTAGAAAGCAAAGCATGGCCTTTTCAGCTCCTATTGCTCAAGCATCCCCAAAAATGCGCTGCAGGGACAAATCGGAAATTGGCAGCTCGCGCCAGCACAGGGAAAATCTTGATCTGCCAAGATGCCGACGATCTGCCCCATCCGCAACGAGTCGAGATCGTAAAACACCTCTTTGAGAAATATGCTCCTTTTCTTCTGATCCATTCCTATGCAAAAACTCCAGAAGAATTCGTCAGGTATGACAAAGAATCGATTTCTCTACAAGAGCTCACGCAACAGATCATCTATAGCGGCATTCCAAACGGCCCAGACAGCTATATCCCGATCCACCATGGGAACGTATGCCTATCGAAAGTACTCTCGCAATATATTGTTTGGGATGATGATTTCATGGGAGGAGAAGATTTTCGCCTCAATCTACGCGCCTGGCAAATATATCGCAGAAAATGCTGCGTCATTCCCCAAAAGTTGATCTTGTTTCGCGGCCAATACTCCTACTTCAGCAACACTCCGCCGCATTTGCGTTAAACGGCAAAGGCAGTGCAATTCCGGTTAGGACAGTGAGATTTTCAATGCTTGGCCTTCTTGTTTCCTCTGCGGCCTCTCTCGCCTCTGCTACCCGCGTTTCGGGGGCTCTGCGCTGATGTAATTTCGAGCCGCATTGCATACACAGATTGATAAGATTCATCAGCGCAGAGGGCGCGAAGCGCGCGTGGCAGAGATTAGAGAGGACGCAGAGGCAACAATTAGGCGCTAAACCATCTCTCGGCAAATGGGACACTCAGTGACCCGATGGCCACGAGCAGGACAGTACTTGCGCGCAAACAAAATGATCTGCAAATGGCGCCGGATCCATTCCTTTTTTGGAAATGCCTTTTTGAGATCTGCCTCCGTCTGCTGCACCGATTTTCCCGAAGAGAGACCCCACCGTTTGGCGCACCGATGGATATGTGTATCCACAGGAAAAGCTGGAATGTGAAACGCGTGAGACACCACAGCAGAGGCCGTCTTATGCCCAACTCCGGGCAGCTCCTCCAATTCTTCCAACGTTTGCGGCACTTTTCCTCGATACTTTTCCACTAAGATCTTCGACAGCCCTAAAATCGCCTTCGCTTTGGCCTTGTAAAGCCCACACGGACGAATGATCTCTTCGATCTGCTCCACATGTAAAGCCAACATTTTGGCCGCAGTATCGGCCCGCTCAAACAGGCGCGGCGTGACCTGATTGACCCGCGCATCAGTGCACTGCGCCGATAAAAGAACCGCAATCAGCAAGGTAAAAGGGCTTGTCGCATGCAGCGGCACCTCTGGATCGGGAACATACGCATCCAGTATCTGCTCAATTCTTTGCACCCATTCTCGCTTACGCATCACTTTCCTAAACAGAATTTGGAAAAAATGGAAGACAAAATATCTTCGGTCACATCGACGCCAATGATGAGTCCCAATTCACCCAGCGCTGCTCGCAAATCAGACGTCGTGAATTCCGGCGAAGCCTCTCGCTGTAGCGTCTGAACCGCTACTTCACAATGTCCAATAGCCCGCGTCAGCGCCTCATAGTGACGCAATTGCGTCAACAGCACTTCCTCTTTTCCAAACGTACCCTGTTTCCACAACCGATCCTGGATCGCCCTTCTTAACGCATCAAGCCCCCAAAGCTTCTCTGCCGAAATCTCAATCGCCCCAGTAATGCGTTCAGGCGCAGATGCCACATCCGTCTTATTCCACACAAAGATCGTCTTTTCCTCAGGCACTTGTGCCATGAGCGCACGATCCTCTTCTGTCAGAGAGCGACTCGCATCCAATATCAGCAAAATGAGATCGGCCTGCTGCATCATCTGACGAGAACGACGAATCCCCTCTTGTTCGATCCTTTCCTCTGTCTGACGGATCCCCGCTGTATCGATCAATTTGAAGTGCAAATCGGCAAAGCGCAGATCTTCCTCTAAGATATCTCTCGTCGTCCCCGCGATTTCTGTCACAATGGCCCTCTCTTTTCCCAAAAGAGCATTCATGAGAGAAGACTTCCCCACATTCGGCGCGCCGAGCAAACACAAAGAGAGCCCTTCATGCAAAAACTTCCCCTCATGGAACGTCGCTTGCAAATGACGCATATCCCCAATGAGAGCATGCAGATTCTGCACCATCTCCTCTGGGGTCGCAAATTCGAGACCCTCTTCTGGGAAATCGACCGACGCTTCGACAATCGCCGCAAAATCGGTCAGCCGCTTTTGGAAAGAGGCAATTTTTTTAGAAAGCGCCCCCTCCAGCTGCTGCCCCGCAGCTCTGAGCGCCCATTCACTTTTTGCGGCGATCACCCTCTGCACCGCCTCGGCTTGTGCCAGATCCATTTTCCCATTGAGAAACGCCCGCAAGGAAAATTCCCCCGGGCGAGCTGCTCGCGCTCCCGCAGCAAAAATTCTCTTTAGAATCTGATCCTTGATCAACATCCCGCCATGACAAAAAATTTCTACACAATCCTCCCCCGTGTACGAGCGAGGCGCGCGCATGACTAGCAAGAGGACGGTATCGATGGACTCTCCTCCAGCCCCTAAAATTTTTCCATAATGGGCGGTATGGGAAAGATAGGTATCAACAGGGCCAGAAAAAATTTTCTTACCTACTGCGATCGCATCAGGTCCCGATATGCGAATGGCAGCAATAGCTCCTTCTCCGGGCGGTGTAGTCACAGCGGCAATGGTCTCTTCCATGGGGCCTAAAGTATACCCCAAAAAGCAGTTCTGGACAAAAATTTTTGTAGGCGTACAATTTGCCAAATTCTTAACTAAAGCTTAAAGGAGGCTTTATGACTACTTCGGTAAAATATGAAACAGTTCGTTTTGTCAAGGAAGTGTGCACGTTTGATCTCCCGAAAGTTCCGGCAGAGGAAGCAGAAGATAATCAGCAGCTAGTGGCTGATTTGGGTGCAATAGAAGATTTGTCTATTGCTGATTTTAAAAGACTGGCCCGACAATACCCACAAAACCCATATGCAGCAGGGCAGCTGGGAATTACGCCTCTCGCTATTGCCATCAATCGAAAGGCTGCTCCTTTAATTCAGCATCTAGTCAAAGCTCACCCTCAATATGCTGCACAAGGTGCTGGCCCCACCAATACTCCTTATCTGGTACAGGCATGCCAGACAAAGGACCTACCATTTGCATTGGAAGTATTTCAACTTTTGCGCAGTCAAAATGTGAATGTAAATTGGACTAGTAAGGGAGGCATGTCTGCTTTACATGCTTGTCTACAATATGACGAGCTGACCTTTTTAGCCCTACTCTTGGTGCATAAAGAGGGGCGGCTTTACCAACAAGCGCGCTATTTCGATTTTCATTCAGCACAGTTACAACCTCTTATAGATAAAGTCAGCACATTACTTGCCTATTTAGAACAAGCTCGCTCTGCTATGCAAAACCGGCCACAGACAACTCCTTCAAAAGCCGTTGCCGCAGGAGCCTCAGACATCATTGATAGCGATGACCAGATCCCTCGTCATGCTTACGCCTTATGGCAAGCTAATCTAGCCAAAAGTTGAGCTGCCGTATAGCATGCTCACACAGAGGGGTCAGCTGACCCCTCATGTAAAGCCGCTTTACATTCGTTTGTAAGGCACTTTACCATAATGATCGATGTGTTGTTTCAGAGCTTCGTTATCCAATTGGGAATAACTGAGAACATCAAATTTATAGGGCAGTGGGGTATATTCGTTTAACTCAACAGAAACCGTCATTAGACCTCTTGCATAACCTGCTTTGTTTGAAAAAATCGG
>JACQAR010000046.1 GCA_016194825.1 Chlamydiia bacterium | reverse complement strand
AGATATGACATTAAGAATAGAGGTATTAATTTCCACAGGTAAAGGCATCTGAACCACCACAGCCGAAACACTTTCCATTTTAACTATTTTATTTAAATACTCGCGGCTTTTAGAAAAATCCTCTTTAAAATAATGATAATGTTTAAAACCAAAATCTAAAAAATCAGCCGTTTTTTTCTTTTGCAGAATATATGAAGAATTTTCACTTTTATCGCAATGTAAAGCAGCTTTACATTACACCTCTTGAACCTATCCGAATAAAATTTTTCGTCGCTTTTGGGGATTATTTTGGCCGCTTTTCGATTCAAAATTGGGGGGCAATATACTGGGGGTCGATATAGCCCCCCAATTTTGAAGTCGAAAATCGGCTGGAACTTTTTATTCGGATAGGTTCTTATGCAAGAGATCTATTACTCAATTTCGTAGGGAGGGATGAACCGTTTGCCGTTGAGGGCATTCCAGTAGGTGGTCATGATGGAGCCGTCGGGGTTTTGCACCACAATGCTATAGACCGGAAGGAAGATTTCGGTGGTTTTGCGGATCGCAAAGTCGTTGCCAAAAGCCGCTTTCGCAATGGTTTCGATCTGAGAGGCACGGAAGTGGCGGCGTACGCGCTGGGCATGCTTGGTCGGCTTCGTGACCAGGGCTTGTTCGAGTTTTGTTTCGGGGATGACCTGTAGACGAGGGTTTTGGAGGTGGAGCCGATAGGTATTGCCGTTCTGGACGATCAGGCTTTTCTTGCGGCAGCTGTCGATCCAGATGTCGAGAATGTTGTTCTCAATATTGAGGAATTTAGAAAGGCCGTCGCGGTCCCAGGCACCGCCACGGGCTGCCAGTGCATTGATGATCTTGAACTCTTGGCGTGAAGCGTTCGAGGCAATGCAGTCGGTAAAGCCATGGGTCTTTTCCCAAGTGCTGGTATTGATCACCATCTCGCCATCGACCAAGCCCCAGAGGATGACTCCTTCTCCGGTCTTTTCGTGAGAGCGAATGTATTTCACATCCATGAGAAGATAGGGAAGAAACTTGAGGGTTGGCTCGAGATATTGGTGGTCGTTGTCCTTGAGTAAGTCCTTGCGGTGCGCTTCCATGATGCTTTGGGCAGAGAAGCGCACTTCGAGTGTTTGGAAAGTGCGAGAGCTGAGAAGATCTTCGGCTTTCGATCGAAGGCCTGGGACATAATTCCAAATCCAAAACCCTCCCAAACCTACGATGACGAAAGAGATAAAAAGCGTAACTAGCCTCATACACCTGCCAATCTCTTCTATATACGAAGAAGATTTTTGGCGCTACTCTTTCATGGAAAGGAGAAATTCGGCATTCGTTGCTGTCTTCTTCAAGCGGGATAAAAGCAGGTTCATGGCATCGACCGGTGTCAGGTCTGCAATACCTTGTCGCAAGAAGTAGATCTTCTCCAGTTCTGCTGGGTGGTAGAGCAGCTCTTCTTTCCTTGTGCCGCTCTTGATTAAGTCGATCGCTGGATACAGGCGACGATCGGCTAGGCGCCGGTCGAGGACGAGTTCCATATTGCCTGTTCCTTTGAACTCTTCAAAGATCACCTCATCCATGCGCGAGCCGGTGTCGATCATCGCGGTAGCGATGATGGTGAGTGAGCCTCCCTGCTCGATATTGCGGGCTGCTCCAAAAAATCTCTTGGGTTTGTGGAGTGCGTTGGCATCCACGCCACCTGTTAAAATCTTCCCTGAATGGGGTTGTACCGTGTTGTAGGCACGAGCCAGACGGGTGAGAGAATCGAGGAGAATCACGACATCATAGCCACACTCCACCATCCGGCGCGCTTTTTCAATGGCCATTTCGGCAATCTGCACGTGGCGTTGATGGTGCGGATCATGTCGGTTACTTCTTCAGGTCTTTCATCAATGAGAAGAACCATGAGAAAAACTTCTGGGTTGTTGATCTCAATGGCATTGGCGATATTTTGCATCAGGATGGTTTTGCCCGTTTTTGGGGGAGCTACAATCATCGCCCGTTGCCCCTTTCCGATAGGAGCGGCTAGGTCGAGCACGCGTGTCGAATAGCGGTCGCGAGTTGTCTCCATGACGAGTCGCTTGTTGGGATAGAGGGGAGTGAGGTTCTCAAAGAGGAGGCGCTCTTTTGTCTGCTCATAGGTGCGTCCATTGACCCGCTCCACTTTGAGCATGGCAAAGTACTTTTCTTTATCTTTTGGAGCACGGATGCTGCCATAAAGCGTATCTCCTTTGCGCAGATCAAAGCGACGGATTTGAGCAGGAGAGACATAGATGTCTTCCGGAGAGGAGAGATAATTGTAATTCGGAGAGCGGAGAAATCCAAATCCATCAGGCAATACTTCCAAGACACCTTCACCATAAAGAACTTCATTCGGTCTTTCCGAAATGGTCTTCACAATTTCAAAGACGACTCCTGATTTTGGCAGTGATCCCGTATGCTTTAATCCAATGCTACGAGCATAGGCGTGCAATTGGTCGATATTCATTCTCTGTAAATCAGAGATCTTGGTCACTGTTTCAAACCCAGAAGGAGGAGGGGGTGGGGTTTCTAAGGCAGGGCCTTCGTTGGGATGGTTATTCTGGTTATTGTTTCGGTTCTGATCATCATGATTCATGGAAGAGATGCTCCATTGTTTTGCAAAATGTGGTTCAGTGAGATGACTTGCCGTTTTAAATCATCCAAAGAACCGTTGTTATGAAGGGTATAATCGGCTCGTGCTGACTTTTGATGGGGGCTGATTTGCCTGCGCATCCGTCGATCGTATTCTTGTTTTTGAAATCCTATCTGCTCAAATCGATGTCGTGCGATTTTTTCATCGGTTAAAACAGCCACTACTACATCGTAAAACAATTCCGCCTGTACCTCAAACAACAAGGGGATCTCGACCACAAAGAATGTGTATTTGCCTGCTTGGGAGGCTTCTTCGTACATCTTTTGGATCTTCTCGGAGACCACTGGATGGAGAAGCTGCTCCAAAGCCTGCAACCGCTTTGGATCTTTGAAAACCAGGTCTGCGATTTTCTGTCGGCTGATTTGGCCGTTTTCCTCAATCTGCGGACCCAGCAGTCGGATCACTTGCTGTCCTAGCTCGGTATCGATTTTGAGAAGCTCATGGACAATGCGGTCGGCATTGACAACAGAAGCCCCCAGTTCTTGGAAGAACTGGCAAACGGATGTTTTTCCGCTTGCTACACCGCCTGTAATAGCAATCTTTTTTAATTTTAACATTCCGCCCAATTTTTTCCAACGGAGATATGCACTTCTATGGGTATATTGAGTGTAAAAACATTTTCCATTTTTTCTTTCACAAGCTTTTGAAAAATTTCTATTTCTGAGTCGGGGATTTCAAAAATGAGCTCGTCATGGATTTGTAAAATCATTTTTCCCTGGAGATTTCTCTCTTCAATGGCCCGATCAATGCCGATCATGGCCATTTTGATGAGATCGGCTTGCGATCCTTGGAGGGGGGTGTTCACTGCAAATCGCTCTGCCGCAGCCCGGATCGAGGGATTTTTATTGTGGATCTCAGGAATGGGGCGCTGACGCCCTGTGAGAGTCTTCGAAATGCCTGTTTTTTTTACGCTTTCTTTGCATGCTTCGAGATAAGCTTGGACGCGCGGGTAGCGCTCAAAATAGGTCTTGATGAAACGGGAGGCCTCTGCCATGGAAATCTGGAGTTGTTTGCTCAGCCCATAGGGGCCTTGTCCATAGAGGATACCGAAGTTGACCGTTTTAGCGGCGTTGCGCATTTCGGTGGTTACCTCTTTCAGAGGGACATCGAATACCAGGGCTGCCGTATGGGTATGGATGTCTTGGCCTGTTTGGAAGGCGCGCACGAGAGAGGGGTCTTCACTGAAGTGTGCCAGGAGTCTGAGCTCGATCTGCGAATAATCGGCTCCTAGATAGCTCCACTGCGGTTTTTGGGGGCGAAAACAGCTGCGGATAGCCATCCCTTCTTTGGAGCGAATGGGGATGTTTTGCAGATTCGGATCTTGGCAAGAGAGGCGTCCGGTTGCTGTCACCGATTGGTTGAATGTGCAGTGGATGCGTCCTGTTTTTGGGTGAATGAGCTGAGGCAGCGCTTCGATGTAGGTAGAGCGGAGCTTTTCTAAAAGGCGGTAGTGGAGGATTTCTTGGGCAATGAGGTGCTCTTCAGCGAGTTCTTCCAATACATCCGCTGCAGTAGAAAATTCTGTCTTGCGGTGCGCGGGTTGCTTCAGACCGAGTTTTTGAAACAAGATCTGGCTGAGCTGTTTGGGAGAATTGAGGTTGAATTCTTCTCCTGCACTGGCGAAGACCTGGTTTTTCGCTCGGTTCAGTTCTTCGGCAAGCGGGCCTTGGATTTCGTGCAATTTTTCTACATCGAGAAAAATGCCGGTCTGCTCCATTTTGGCTAAGATGGGTAAAAGAGGCAGTTCGATGTCATAAAAAATCCGCTCGAGCTGACGGACGTGAAGGGCTTCACTAAAGAGGGATTTGAGGCGAGAGGTGTAATCGATATCTTCGCAGCAATAATCTTTGACTTTTTCTACGGGCGCATCGGCCATGGAGATCCGGGTTTTCCCTTTTCCGATGAGGCTTTCGATGGGGATTTTGACTTTTTTGAGTTTTTCCAAAGAGACCTCATCGAGATTGTGGCGGCGATTATGCGGCTCGAGCAAGTAAGAGGCGAGCATCGTGTCGAAGGAGATCTGCTTCACAGGCATGCCATGATTTTGCAGTACATGCCGGTCGTATTTCAGATTGTGGCCAAAAAATGCGCTGTTTGTGGTGGCAAAAAACTCTTGTAGCTCCTTTTGCACGTAGTGTTTGCCGAGTTGGCCATTGCAAGGGACATACCAAGCGGTGCCTGGCTCGACGCAAAACCCGATTCCGACGAGCTCTGCTAGGAAAGGGGAGATATCAGTGGTCTCTGTATCGATGCCGACCTCTTGTTCTGCTTTGAGGCGTTGCAATAAAGTGTTCAAAGATGTGGCATCATCCACTAAGATGTATTCCTGTTTTTCTACTGTCTGTGGTTTGAGCGCTTCTACGATTGGGCCATTCTGGATTTCTTTTAACAGCGAGAGGAACCCCATGTCGTGGTAAAATGTGGCCAAAGTAGCTTTGTCGCTCTCTTTGAGTTGATAGAAGAGCTCGTCGTGGGGGATCGGCACTCCCGTGTCGAGAGAGGCAAGCTTCCGACTCATGAGCGCGCTTTCTTTATGTTCTTGGATCAGCTGCTGTTTTTTTTCTCCTTTCACCTTTTCAGGATGGGCTAAGATGGCGTCGAGTGTCCCAAATTCTTGCAGCAGCGAAGCGGCAGTTTTCGGACCAAATCCTGGAATGCCAGGGATGTTATCCGAGGCATCTCCCATCATCGCGAGTAGATCGAGCATCTGTCCTGGCTTTACACCGTAGATTTCTTCTACTCTATTGGCATCGATCAGAGCGTTATCTTTATGGGCGTGGAGCAAGAAGATGTGTGGATTCACCAGCTGCATCATGTCCTTGTCGCTTGTGCAGATGAAGCTTTGTCCGTTTTCTCGCGAGACCCAAGTGGCGATGGCGGCCATTGTGTCATCGGCTTCTACCCCTTCTATGCAGAGGAGAGGGATGCCTGCTGCACTGCAATACTGAGAAGCCCATTCAAATTGCGGATAGAGATCGGCAGGAGCTCCTTTGCGGTGCATTTTGTAGTCTGCGTAGAGAGCATGGCGCGATTTTTTATTGTCTGGACCATCGAACACACAGATCAGATGTTTGGGCGAAAACTCTTTGATTAATTTTTGGATGGAGCGAATGAAGCCAAATAGAGCGCTGGTTGATTCTCCTTTTGGGTTGGTCATCGGCCCAATCGCATAGTAGGAGCGAAAGAGGTAGTTGACCGCATCAATGATGTAGATTTTGTCTATCATTGTGGTTGGTACAAATAGGAAAGAGGCGCTCGCTCATGCATAGGAGATACATCGAAGCGGTGCTCAATCTTTCCTGATAATATTGACGTTTGGCTCTTGACCAATTCATTGAGCCAATTGTGTCTGGCTTCGAGCTGGACGACCTGATAGGGGTGCGCGGGATCGATATGTGCTTCTTGCATGAGAGCAAGAAGTGTCTCGCGACGGCTCGACATCGCGTGGTCAATGTAACCTAATTTCTCTGCTTCCACGCAATTAAACATCCGGGCCCCTAAGACATGCAGAAGTTGGTCTTTGGTCAATTTCGGCCTTGCCTGTGTGACGACATCCAAAAAGCGATTATAGGAAAAAGCGATGAGGTCTTTGATCCACTGATCTTCTCCCTCTTTCCAAGGGCGGGTGGGGTTCAGAGCATCCTTGTCAATGCCCTCTGTTAAAGTTCTCGCTTCTACTCCCACTTTACCGAGGGTTTGAGAGATGTTGAAAAAGGGTCCATAGATGACGCCGACAGATCCAATGGCGCTGGAGGGGCTGGCAAAAATTTTATCGGCAGAAGAGGCGATGTACATGCCGCCTGAAGCGCAAAGACCGTCGACATAGGCGTAAATAGGGACTTTGTACTGCTCTTTGTACTGCTTCAGCATGGAATAGATGTC
>JACQAR010000035.1 GCA_016194825.1 Chlamydiia bacterium | reverse complement strand
GCACTATATGCTCAAGCGCTAAAACACATGCTTGTGGGCGATCGCTTGCATGTAAAGATTTCGCCTGTTCAAACAGTTGCTTTACTTCGTGCCATTGCTGGTTCTGACTTGCATGCATTAACTGCTCACACACCTGATAGATCGGGGGCCGTGCTAGGGAGCTGGAATACTCCGGCAGCCCTGTTAAATGAATAGCTGCTGACATAAAATCTCCTTTGGAAAGGGCAAAATTTTACCACTCTGCGGCAATCGTGTCGACGATTTTCTGGGCCAGGTGCGTATAGATCGGTTTCGCGGCGGCTTCTTGGGCAGCTTCATTGGGTTCGAGCTGCCCTAAAGAAAAGGGCAAGACGACGACTGCAGGGTCGGCAGGCGTTGCAAAGACCAGATCGCGCAGAGAATCCCCCATGACATAGTCGAAATCAGTATCGACAGAAATGAGGTAGGGACCATAGGCCACTTGATCTGATGTCCCTTCATAGAGCGTGACTTGTACAGCAAGGCTCTTTCTCCCTTCAGAGGCGATGAGGTTTTTGGTCCTTTTGCCGCTGATCAATTCAATGTCTCGTCGAAACCCAATGATCTTGATGTCACCGCTTTGGATCGCTACTTCGAGTCGATACTCGCCGCGCTTCGGGACAAGAGAGACAAGTCCTGATCGGTTGAGAGCTCGGAGGATTTCAGAGGTGAGATTGCCGTCTTCATCTCCGTCGATGGCGGAGACCGATACAGTAGGACACCGAGAGGAGGGATACTCGGGTTGCCAGCGATAGCCACAGCATGTCAGAAGTAAAGCGCTACTAAAACTGATCAGCCGCTTGCAAATCTTCCAACTTTTCACGAGCTACCCCGGCTGCTTTCGTCTCTGGATACTTCGCTATCACTTTTGTGTAGTAAATGATAGACGCAGGGATCTTCTTTGTCTTTTGGAAGAATTTGCCTGTCTCGAGAAGGTTTTGAGCAAACGATTCGCGAATTTCTAAAAGCGGTTTTTCCGCTTCTTCAATGCGCATTTCACGAGGGAACGCGAGCTTGAATTTCTCTAAATTGACGAAGGCGAGATCGAGAAGAGTCGGATTGAGACTCTCATTTTGGCACTGGTCGAGATAGAGCCGATTCTTTTCTACAAAAGCTTGTGCGGCCAAATCGTGTTTTGGGAATCTTCGGATGAGCAGATCGAGTGTTTCTAAACTCTCTTTGTAATCGCCAAATTCTTTTTGGATCAGAGCTTTGTGCAAGAGCGACTGGGCTCCCATTTCCGAATGGGGCCGAGCGAGAATCACTTCATCGTAAATCTGCAGAGCATCTTCTTTCGCCGAGACCCATTTGGGCATTTTATGGGAATTGAAGAGGCGTTTTTTCGCTCCGTTGAAAAACTGCTCTGCAATCCAGAATTTGCACTCAATGGCCTTCTCAAATTGTTTGGGCGCTGTCGTCCGGTTCAGATAAGCGGTAAAATAACGATTGGCCAGCTCAAGTTGATCGAGATGAATGAAGGCTTCTCCAACGGTAAAAGCGCTTTCTTGAGCCAACGGATTCAATGGAAAACAGTAGGCTAAAAGATCCGCATAATCGACCACTCCCCACCAATCTTGCTTCTCAATGGCGACTTGGAGCATGTGGTTCAACTGCTGGGCATTGGGGCCTTGATCTTCCCAAGTGAGCTCTTCCTCCTCTATAGCAAAGAGGGGCAGCGCAGAAATGAGTGTTAGGAAAAACCATTTTTTCATCGAGATACTAGCGTAGGCGATTCAAATGGTTTTGTCAACTGCAAAGGAGTCGCCAAAATGGGCTTTGGTTTCAAGTTTTTGTTGAGAATTGCGGATGAGATCTTCATCGAATCGGATTCTACCTGATTCAAAAAGAAGCGCAATGCACGACCCTCCAAAAGAAAAACATCCCTTTTCCTCTCCTTTTTCCACCCTCTTCTCAGGAGTATAATTTTGATGAATCGTCCCCACACAAGTGGCGCCGATCTCGATGTAGAGGATTTGCCCAAAACGCTCCGTTTGGAATTCGGTCACCATTCTCTTGTTTTCAAATAAAATGGCCACTCTTTTTTGGAGGGCGATCGGGTTGACAGAGAAAAGAGAGCCCGGGATCAGCCGCGGGCGAGAAGGAATGCCTACACAGGGAAAGTGGAAGCGGTGGTAATCGGTCGGACAAAGGCGCACCAAAAGAAGGGAGCCCTCAGCATATCTATGCGCTAGAATAGGATCTTGCAAAAACTGCTTGAGATCAAATGCTTGTCCTTTTACATAAAACTTTTCCAGCTCAGAAATTTTGGGGAACACTAAGTACCGGCCATCGGCAGGCATAGCGAGCCGATGAGGGTCTTGGACAATGGGGCGACAAGCGGGCTGGAGTTTGCGAGTAAAAAAATCGTTGAATGAATGAAAATCGCTCTTTACAAACTCGCTTGTATCGATGCCATATTCTGCAATGAATGGAGCCACTTTTTTTGCACTGGCGGGGCGATTTTGGAAATAGCCAGCTAGATAAGAGAATAAAGGGATGCGTGAAAACGCATGCATCAAGAGCCATCCGAAAAACCGCTCTCCATAGAGAAATTTCAGCAGAGCACCCCCATAAATTTTTTCTTCCTCTTTCGCTCCACTCTTCCGATCGATATAGTAGATCTTCACAGCACAAAATATTAGCTGGTAAACACAAAATTT
>JACQAR010000036.1 GCA_016194825.1 Chlamydiia bacterium | reverse complement strand
TAAACTTCGGATAAGTATTAGTAGGGTTTCATGAATATATTGTCTCGCAGTCGTTTGGGATACTTAATTTTTCTTCTTTCCTTAGTCTTAGCAGATGTTATTGGAGTGAACTACATTTTAAAGGCATTTAGTCAGCATACTCCATTTTATCAATTTGTGATTGTTGTAAGTTTGTTGTTTTTGCAAATTTTCTTTTCTCCGATACAAACAGGATTTTCAGACTTTTATTGCAGAAAAAAAACGTTGGTCATCGCATTGATTTGTTCTCTAATATCTATTATGTTGGTCTATTCTTTTAATCGAATAGCAAGCGCTCCTAGCTATATTCCGGTTTTAGTTGTTGGTATTAAAGGATGTTTGGGCAATGTTATTCCATTATGCTGGGCGACAATAGCGGATATTCAAGAAAGAAAGCCTCGCTTTTCTTTTGGGTTGGCAACTGGTGGGTATGCTGTCGGCTACTTAGTGTTAGTGGCCTCTAATCGATTCCTGAGTCAAGAACAGATCCATTTCACTATTATTTTTTTATTTGTTTTACTGACGCTAATATGTATTCTTTTTGTTGAGGATACTCGAGATAAACTGCATGTGAAGGAAAGAAAAAAAGATTCTTTTGTTTTCTTGTTTATAAGCGATAATAAATTAATTTTGGAAGATTTGTGTGTTCGTTATTTAAGGTCAATCTTGGTTTCTTTTCTTTTGTGGGAAATTTCTCTCTATGCGATTCTTCTGTTTTATATAGATTTTTTTACAAATCAATTTTCCTTGCTTCCAGTTGGCATGATGATAGGTTATTTATCCGGAATTGGATTGTTGAAATTTTGTCAAGGGGTTTCTGATTTAAGAATGATAAGAATTGGATATTATTTTTCGATCATTTCTCTGCTTCCGATATTTATAGTGTTTCCGTTTGTAAAGCATATAGAGAGTTATTTGTTGGTTGTTTGTTATTTTTTTCATAGCATGGGGAATGCATTTTTATGTCCCACTCTTTTCACAATTATATCTAAGACAAGCCCTGCTCATGCGTGGGGAAGAAAATATGGATTGGTTGAGTCTAGCGACTCTGTAGCTTTTTTAGTTGCGTTTGTAATGTTGCTAGCTTGTCAAGCTGTAGGATTAGGAATAGGAACAATTGTCAGTATTTCCTTTTTGAGTATTACTTTATCCTTGCTCCCATATAGAGAGTTTTGCAAAGTATTGCCAAAAAATCTGCATTGATTGTTAATTAATTATACAAGTTGATAAACCGCAATTTGTATTGCTAGATTTTTTTGCTATAATTATTAACTTTATATATGGAAGATTGATTTTTCCATTATTTAATGGAATGCGATAAGGTTTGCTTTCTTCCATCGCATGGTCAAGAAAATCTTGGTGTAATTCTTTTGGAAGTTCCACAAAGCTTGTTAGCCATCCTGCAATAAAATCCTTAATCGCTTTTTCATTTTCCATGGATGCAATAAGATGTTCTGCGCTGAATTCTTTAATTATCATGCCAGAATCCTTTAATGCTTTTTTATAATCATCAGCCGAAAACATTGTATAATAAGCTGATTGTTTCTCAAATCTAGGATAATATTTTTTGAGGGTGTTTTGAAGAAATTGATAGTAATCTGATTTGACATAGGTTAAAATCGCCAAATCGCCATGAGGGGTGATGGATTTGCATATATTTCTAAGAGTGTCTTCTGGTTTTCGAATCCAATGAAAAGCGCTGAAAGATGTAATCAGATCTGCTGAAGCTTCTGTTTCGGAAAAGAGAGTTGCATCTTGTAATCGAAAATCTAAATTTTTTGCATCTTGAGAAAATGCTTGTCTCGCGTAATTAATCATATTTTGAGATACATCTATTCCAGTTACTTTTCCCGCAGGTATCCGTAGCGCTAATTCTGCTGTTATAGACCCGTCGCCACATCCAATATCAAAAGCTCTCTTTTTCGCAGCGAAATTAATGCGATTGAGAATCGGGGCCGCCAAGCTATGTTGCAAGGAAGAGCATTTGGTGTACTGAAGAGGATCTAAATCTACTGTACGTATTGTCTCGGGATGTGAGCTGATATTTGTTGGGTTCATAACGCAATTTTTCCTATTCTCTTTTCTATGTGATTCAGGAATTTGCCTGTTTTAATATGTTCAGCAAGACGTTCTAGATGGTCTGTTAAACATTGATCTGATGATAAGTAAGGGACTAAATTTCGGACGCTTTCAAGGGAGCATTTGCCTGATTTTGATAGGAGGTGTATGCCTCGCAGTTCTGCAGCCTGTGCTGCGCATAGCAGCTCAAATGCAATTACATAATTCATATTTTCGTAAATTTCTTTTGTTTTTCTTGCGGCTACCAAACCCAAAGAGACAATGTCTTGAAAATCACCTGTAGAAGGAAGCGATTGTATTGAAACTGGATTACATAAAGATCGATTTTCTGCAGTCAGAGAGGTTGCCATAAACTGTCCCCCCATTAACCCTAGCCTAAGCCCTGGCTTTTCAGCACAAAGAAATGCTGGTAGCTTATTACTGTTATTTTGATCCATAAACCGGTCAATTCTTCTGTCTGATAGGTTTGATAATGTGGTCAAGCAGATGGCCAAATAATCCATAGCCATAGATATATATTGACCATGGAAATGACCATTGTGAAAGACATCATGACTTTCACAAATAACTAAAGGATTGTCATTGCTGGAATTGAGTTCATTAGTAATAATTGATTGTATCCATTTTATACTATCTCTTATAGGTCCAAGAATGTGAGGAGAGCAGCGAATAGAATAAGCATCTTCGATTGGCATGTCAGCTAATTGTGGGGTGTTTTTAGTGAATTTTTTTAGATGGTTACTGACTTGGTCTTCATCAACAATCATTTGGCTGTCGTTTAATAATGCCCAGAAATTCTTAGCTGTTTGTAATTGTCCTGTATGAGGTTTTTGAAAATGAACTATTGGATCAAAAGCTTTCTTTTTTATTTTAAGGGTTTCAAAAGAAAGGCAGGAGATTATATCATAACTTTTTATCGAAGTAATGGCTTTTTCGACTAAGATAGCAGCCAATCCAGCCATTGCAGACGTTCCATTAATCAAACTTAACCCTTCTTTATAACTGAGCTTCATTGGTTCAATTTTAGCAGCATTTAATGCTTTTTCCCCGGATATTATTTTCCCTTTAAACTTAGCTTTCCATTTACCTGTTGCAACAAGTGCTATTGCGGCTAAAGGGCCAAGATCTCCGCTTGCTCCAAGAGAGCCTTTAGACGGTACACAAGGGATAATTCCTGCATTATACATTTGCAGTAATTTATTAAAGTTTTCTAGTGATATAGCTGAACATCCTCTAGCTAAAGAATTTAAGCGAGCAAGCATCGACGCTCTAACCACAGTATCTTCTAAGTATGGGCCCACATTGGTTGCTACTGCTGAGATTAAATTTTCTTGAAGTTCACGGGCATTTTCTAATGGAACCAACCAGTTAACAAAACCTCCTAAACTAGTATTCACCCCATAAATAATTCGTCCTTCTTTAACAAATTTATTGAGTAAATTGTGAGATTCGCGGATTTTTTTGATAGATTGCGGCTTGATAATTACTTTTATATGGATATTTTCAGCAGCGTTGACAATATTGTTGGTAGAAAGTGTATGTCCATCTAGAACTAATTGGCGTTTTTTTTGTTTTATTAATGTCATGACAATTTCTTGAAATTACACAACATGATAAGGTTAGTTCGGTTTTTAATCAAATCCTAATCTGATTTTAGCGGATTTTTAGTAGTTAAATTTTTAATTTACAGCGGTTTGCGTATTAGACGCGTTACGCCGCTTCTCAAACCACCTGCTAGCGGTGGCGATGAGGGTCTCGAGGTCGGAATGCTGAGGAGCCCAGCCGAGGATGCGATGGGCGAGAGCGGGGTCGGCCGTGAGGATGGCTGGTTCACCGGGTCGACGGGGATGATTGTGCGGAATAAGCGACTTGTCAAAATAACGCTCAATCGTGCGGAGGATTTGGAGCACGGAATGCCCCGTGCCTGTGCCAAGATTGAGAGCGAGAGAGGGGCCGTTGTTCAGGAGATGGTTCAACGCTAAAAGATGCGCGTTGGCCAGGTCCTGTACATGCGTATAGTCGCGTATCGCTGTCCCATCAGGGGTCGGAAAATCGGTGCCGTATATGTGAAAGGGTTTGTTAAATAGAATGGCGTGTATCAGGTTGGGAATGAGGTGGGTCTCGGGTGTGTGGTCCTCGCCGATTTGTGTCTCGAGATCGGCTCCCGCCGCATTGAAATAACGTAGGGATACGTAGTTGAGTTGGTGGGCTTGGTGAAAGTCGGCAATCATCTGCTCGCAGATGAGCTTGGTGCGCCCATAGGGATTGATGGGGTGTTGGAGTTGGGTCTCAGAGATGGGAGTGGTGGCGGGCTGGCCATAGGTCGCACAAGAACTGGAAAAAATCAGGTTGGGTATGTGTTGGGTGTGCATGGCTTGGAGAAGATTGAGGGTGCTGACGACGTTGTTGGAATAGTACTTGCCGGGATTCTGGGTCGACTCAACGACGTAGGCGTCAGAGGCAAAATGGAGGACGGCTAGGGGGCGATAGGTGGTGAGTGTGTGGTGAAGAGTGTCGGTGTCGCGAAGATCGGCGTGAATGAGGGGCCCCCACTGGACGGCATAGGCGTGGCCGTTAGAGAGGTTGTCGTAGGTAATGGGGATAAAGCCATGGTGGGCGAGAGTCTTGCATGTATGGCTACCTATATAGCCGGCGCCGCCTGTCACGAGTATGTTCTTCGTCATGGGGTTTCGTTGAATTTGAGGAGTTTTTGAATGAGGTGGTGAAAGCCTGTGTGCGCAAATTCCCGGAGCTGCTCTTCAATGGATTGCTTGAGTTGGAGCAGGCGATGCTTGGTTCCTTCTACGCCAAATAGTGTGATGGCGGTGGGTTTGGAATGGTTGGCGTCAGAGCCGGCTTGCTTGCCCAGAAGGGCTGTTGTCGAGGTGGCGTTGAGCAAATCGTCGAGAAATTGATAGGCAAGACCTAGGTCGGCGCCGAGTTTTTGGAGCTGGCGGAGAATGGTGGTTGGAGCAGAGGTAATGATGGCGGCAATTTCTAAACAGGCGGTGAGGAGGGCGCCGGTTTTGCCCAGATGCATCTGAACGAGGGTGGGCTCATCTATGGCTTGGCCTGTCACGGTAATGTCAATGGCCTGGCCGCCGATCATCCCTTGGCCGCCAGCGCGATAGGCTAGGGCTTCAATGAGGGCAAGGCGCTGCTCGGGGGTGAGATGGGGGGCTTTGGTGAGGATCTCAAAGGCATAGGTGAGAAGAAAATCGCCGGCTAACAAGGCCATGGCGTCTCCGGCTACTTTGTGGAGGGTGGGCAGGCCGCGGCGCAAATCGTCATCGTCCATACAGGGGAGATCATCATGGATGAGGGAGTAGTTGTGGATCATCTCAATGGCGCAGGCGGGGTCAAGGGCGTGGCTGGGATCGCCGCCAAGCATCTCGACGGTTGTGAGGACGAGAAGGGGGCGGAGGCGTTTGCCTGGAGCGAGAAGGGAATAGCGGACGGCTGTAGACAGGGCGCTATTGTGGGGAACTAGGGTCTCAAGGCGTTGGTCAATGATGGCTGCGTTCATGTACTGAGTTGGTCTGGTACTCCAATACCAATATAATCGAATCCTTTATTTTTCATATCAATGGGTTTGTACTGATTGCGGCCGTCAAAAAAGGCTTTCCCTTTCATGCGAGAAAGAAGGGGGGTAAAGTCGACGAGGCGAAATTGCTTCCACTCCGTGAGTAGCGCAATGGCGTCGACGTCTTGGGTGGCATCGGATTCATCTTCGGCCCAATGGATGTGTGGATGGTGGCCGAGGATTTTCCGGGCATTGGGAATGGCAATCGGATCGTACAGGCGAAGATGGACTCCTTCTGAGAGCATCTCTTCAATGAAGTTCAAAGAGGGGGCTTCGCGCATGTCGTCTGTATCGGGTTTGAAGGAGAGTCCCCAAATGGCAATGGTTTTGCCTCGTAGTCCTCCTCTTTTGGCAAAGTATTTTTGTACGGTTTTGCTGAGGAGCTTTTTCTGTTTTTGGTTGACGGCTTCAACGGCTTCTAAAAGCAAGGGCTCGCATCCCACGTCGCGTGCTTTCGAGATGAGGGCTTTGACGTCTTTGGGAAAGCAGGATCCTCCATAACCAATGCCGGGATACAAAAAGTGATAGCCAATGCGGATGTCGGAGCCTATGCCTTTGCGTACTTCATTGACGTTCGCACCTACTTGTTTGCAGATGGAGGCGATCTCATTCATGAAGGAGATGCGTGTGGCGAGCATCGCGTTGGCGGCGTATTTGGTCATTTCGGCAGAGAGGATATCCATGAAGAGGATCTTGTCGTGGCTGAGCATGAAGGGAGAATAGATCTCACGCATAGCTTCTGTTGCACGGGCTGAATCAGAGCCGACAATGATCCGGTCGGGCTTGAGGCAGTCTTGGACGGCTGCGCCTTCTTTGAGAAACTCGGGGTTGGAAACGACGTCAAAGGGGATGTTTTTGGAGGCGAGCTCCTGTTGGAGGATCGAGCGGACTGCATAGGCAGTGCCAACAGGTACGGTCGATTTGTTGACGAGGATTTTATAGCGGGTCATGCGAGAGGCGATTTGTCTAGCTGCCGTCTCTACATAACTGGTGTCGCAAGAGCCGTCTGCTTTGGAGGGTGTAGGTACTGCAATGAAGCAAATGTCAGAAAAGGAGACTGCTTTGTCATAACTGGTGGTGAAGAAAAGGCGTCTCTCGCGGATGTTGCGCTTCACCATCTCTTCTAGGCCAGGTTCATAAATGGGTACTTGCCCCTTCTCTAACAGAGCGATTTTCTCTGCGTCAATATCTAAACACAGGACAGAGTGTCCCATCTCGGCAAAGCAAGCTCCTGTCACTAAGCCGACATACCCCGTTCCTACAATTAGTATCTTCATGCACCTTCCTGGAAATTAAATGTACATAACAAATCGGAGATTTTGTGGCTAGTTAGGGGAGTGTGTTCCCCAGCAGAGGCTGGGGAACTGTTAGAGTCTGTCGTTGAAAACAGCTTCAGTCGATTTTGTGGTTCTTTTGAGCCGCTTTTCGATTCAAAATTGGGGGGCTATATTGACCACAGTATATTGCCCCCCAATTTTGAATCGAAAAGCGGCCAAAATAATCCGCAAAAGCGACGAAGCCTGTTTCAACGACAGACTCTTATTCAGCTGCTAGGCGCGTTGTGGTCCTAATTCACGAGTAGCGGCTCTTTGAATATAGGTTGCTTGGAGCTCTTTGCTGTCTGTTTTCAGGAGAGTATGGAGGTTTTGAGAGATGAGTCCTTGTTGGAGCAGATTAGCAGCTTGGTCGCGCAAGAGCGACAGAGAGGAGGAGTCAGTGGCTTGCAGGGACAATAGGCATTTGCGCTGAAGCTCCTTTGGATCTGTGACAACAAATCGGATTTTGTCGTAATTACAGCCATACTGCTTGAGCAGATCGGTGAATGTAGCGTTTTTCGCTGCTTCGCGTACTCTTGCTACTTCTTTCGGATCATTGCGGTCAATGATCGAGCGGGCCATGGCAAACCATTTGCCTCCAGCAAATAGCCCAAGTACCGCAATTGCTAAGAACCAAGGTGTCACTCGTCTCAGTAACACAGACGTGGCGATGATGCCGGTACATACAGAAATCAATGCTCCAAAGATATAACATGCGACGCGCATAACCTTCGCTAGCGAACAGGATGAAAATGCATTACAGCACTCCGTTGTTTGTGTTTGTGTGGATGCTGTAGTGACTCGTGATTGTATTGCAGATGTTGCTGTTGACATAAAACCTCCATGAATTAAATGAGGTTAGATGTTGGAGCTAAATGGGTTTTTCGTCAAGGTTTCCGTATGCTGATGTTCCGTATTCTGATAATGAGCGTGTTGCATAAGTTGCGCAACACGCTCTGGCTGTTAGGACAAGAGGGTGTTAGCTGAAGCGGTGGCTGTCCGACGCCGGCAGAACCGGTTTTTGAATCGCGATCAGCATAGTAAAAGGCACGGTCGCAAAGACATCTTAGATGGGGGTTTTGTTGAGTCTTGCGAGTGCACGAGCAGCAGAGTCTTGGATCCGTTCTTGTTGCAGTGCTTGAGAGTTTGCCGCAATAGTGTGAAACAGAGGCTGATCAATGATCTCAAGCTGGAACAGTTTTTGGGCTTGGAGACGTAAAACAGACGATGAGGGTGTAGCTTGTAGAGCCAGGAGGTATTTTTCCTGAAGCTGCTGTTTTGTTAAAAGGAACAGGAGTGTGTCGTAGTCGGCGTCATAGCGTCTGACGAGTGGGAGGAATGGGGTGTTTTGCGCTTGTTGTCGCAACCGCGCGACCTCTTCCGGATTGTCTCTGTCAACCAGAGATTGTTCTAGGTGTTGCGAATGCAATGCACACCATCCTCCGATGAGCGACACGAACAAGCACGAAGGTGGCAGATGGTCCAATATTACACCTGCGCATAACAATGCTGCGGATACAGAGCTGAACTGTGTCATACGGTTCTGCCATGTGCGTTCGCGTTGTACTGGTGATGGAGGGAGACTTGTTATCTGCGTTGATTGTGATGTAATTGGTAACACATTACCTCTCTGGGATTAAAAAGGTCAGATATTGGAGCTAGATGGGTTTTTCGTCAAGTTTTCCTTTGCAAAGGAAAAGAGTACGGTCGCAAAGACGGGCTAAATCGGGATCATGAGTGACGAGGATGAGGCTTTTGTTTTTTTCTTTGACGAGTTTGAGGAGGAGTGCGGCGATGGCGCTCGCGTTGCCAGCATCGAGATTGCCGAAAGGTTCATCGGCTAAGATGAGATCGGGGTTGTTGCAAAGAGCGCGGGCGATGGCGAGGCGTTGTTTTTCTCCTCCGGAGAGGAGTTTGGCAGGAAAATGGGCTCTGTCTTGGAGGTCTACTTGTTTGAGGAGCTCTTCTGCTGCAGAGAGGGGGAGTGGTTTTCTGGCAATGCGAGAGGGCATGGCAACATTTTCTAGTGCTGTGAAGTCTTCGAGGAGATTGAAGGCTTGGAAAATGAAGCCGAGATGTTGGTTGCGGATGGTGTGGACGTTGGCGGGGGTAACGAGTTGATCTGCAATGGTGAGCCTGCCTGCATCGGCTTCTTCAAGGGTGCCGAGGATGTGGAGCAGTGTGGTTTTTCCTTCGCCAGATCTGCCGCAAATGGCAATCGCTTCTCCAGGTGCTACATCGAGCGAAATGTCTTGGAGGACGGAGAATTTTTTGGGATAGCGAAAGGTTTTGGTGAGGTGTTTGGCTTGCAGGATCATTCGGACCTCAGGGTAGTAGCGGGGCGAATGCGGGAGGCTTTGATGGCGGGAATGATGCCGGCGGCTAAACAGAGCAGGGGTGTGACGATGAGAACGAAGAGGAGTGCTTCAAAGCTGAGTTGGTTGGGTAAGGATTGGCCAAAAAAGGCGGGGTTGAAGGCGGCTCTTCCTTGGAGTGTGCTGAGGAGCGAGACGAGACTGTCGATGTGGTGGAGAGTGAAGATGGCGGCGATACTGCCCAGAAAACAGCTGATAGCTCCCATCGCAATGCCGCAGGTGCCGAAGATGGCGGCGATGCTGCGGAATGTAGCTCCCATGGATTGGAGAATGGCGATCTCTTTTTTCTTGTCGTTGACGAGGAGGACGAGTAGAGAAATGATGTTGCTGCAGGCGACGACGAGGATGATGCAGGCGATGAGGAGGAAAAGGGTGCGGTCGCTTTTGAACTGGAGCATGAGGTCTTTGGAGAACTCAAAGTCTTCGTAGGTGGAGACTTTCCAGTAGGTGGCGATGTGTGCGTCTTCGAACTCGTCTTCAATGGCTTTTTGGATTTCTTTGGCTTGTTTGAAGTGATCGGTCCAAACAAAGATGCCGTTGGTGGGGGTGCCGTCGGGAGAAAAGGTTTGCGTAGAGGCGTGGATCAGTCGGGTAATGGAGGAGGGAACCAGGATGCACTTATTGCCGATCGACATGATGCCGGGATCGTAAAACCCTACTACGCGCACGGGGAGGCGCTGTTCTGAGGAAAAGGCGCCTTGCGCGGAGATGAAGCTGAGGGTCCCGCGATCGCCGATGCGGGCGCCGCCATCTCGGTAATTTTTGGCAATGAGGATGGGGGTTTCTGTGGGGAGTACGGGGAGCTCTACTGTGCCGTTTGTGACAGTGGCGTGGGGTACAGAGGTGGTGTCCGGAGGAAGTAGCAGAGAGCCGAGATGGGGATTTTGGTCGTCAATGGTGAGAAGAAACGACATCTGGGACAAGGAGGTGTGGGTGTCTTGGAGGGTGAGGCGAAGAAGGGCTCCTCCGATTTCATAGTCTTGGAATTTGAGATCGGGATGATTTTTTTTGAGTGCACTGAGGCGCTCGAAGGCGATTTTTACTGGATCGGTGAGCTGTCCGTTTAAGAGGCGATCTGCTTTGGGCCAAGAGAGGGGGATTTCGGGGTCTTGGTCTGGGGTGTAAGGGTCGGAAATGAGGGTTTCTCTTTTTTCTCCGATGGTTTTAGGGGTGTAGTTGGATTGTGCGGAGAGGGTGTCGATTTGGTAATAGTAGGACTGGTAGTAGCGATCGGTCGGGGAGATCCGAATCGGGGCGTGGAGCGAGGTGAGTTTTTTTAACCAGCTATTTTCAATGCCGGCTGTGACTGAAAGAAAGACTAAAACCAGCCAAACGACGAGCGAAATAACGAGGATCGACATGGCTGAAATGAGCGCAGTCGAGACCGATCGTTTTCTCGGGAGAAGGTACTTGAGAGCTACCGATAGCTCGAAAATCACTAGAGACCTTTTGCTAAAGAAAGTATTTGAAAAATTAAAGTTCTGAATTTCATCAGCGCAGAGCGCGCGAAACGCGCGTTGCAGAGGCGCTGAGTGCGCAGGGAGAAAAAATTACTTTGTCGGTTTTTTCTCTGTGTGCTCTGCGCCTCTGTTTCCGCGCTTCGCGGCTCTGCGCTGATGAAATTCCACATCGTTTCTATGGAGAAACTATTTCTAAATGCTTTCAAAGCAGGTTATGTAAGAGGTCTATTTCGCTTCTTTGAACACAGCATGTTTGCGGAGTAGGGGATCGTACTTTCTGAGTTCTATCCGCTCTGTGGTGTTCCGCTTATTCTTCACGGTCCAGTAGCAGGAGTTCGATTCGGTGCTTTTCATGCGGATGGTTTCGCGAGGGCCTTTTTTTGCCATGATATCCTCTAAATTGTGTTATCGAATTTACCAAATCCGGGTGAAGACTTCAAGATCTAATGGTTCGGAAAGGGGTTTTTTTAGGAATTGCCGCTCGCCAAGGGCTGCGATCATGGCTCCGTTATCTAGAGTGAGCTCTGGTTTGGGCCAAAAAATGGGGCAGCTGGGACTGGGGAAGGTTTCTTGCATCAGTTCCCGAAGGCGGCGGTTATTGCAGACGCCTCCCCCTACAAATAGGGCTTGAGCGCCAAAGCGATCGGCGGCGATTTTCGCCTTCTTAGCGACATCTGAGAATGCTGCGTGTTGGAAGGAGGCGGCAATGTCGGGATAGTCTGCAGGGGTGCTCTCCCGAACAGCATAGAGGACGCTGGTTTTGAGACCGCTGAAGGAAAAGGAGAGGGGGGATTTCTTGACGTGCCCTGCTTTAAAGGAAAATTTTAAGGGGTTGCCTTGTTTTGCGAGTTGTTCTACCTGGGGGCCTCCAGGATAGGGAAGACCGAGAAGGGTGGCGACTTTATCAAAGGCTTCTCCAATGGCGTCATCTACAGTGCTGGAGAGGTGTTCGTATTCACCCACATCGGAAATTTTGAGTAGCAGAGTATGTCCGCCAGACAAGACGATGCCTAAGGCGGGGAGCGGCGGCTGTTGGGTCTCCATCATGGCGGCAAAGAGGTGTGCTTCGACGTGGTTGACGCCGATGAGTGGTTTTTGCCAGGAGATCGAGAGGCCTTTGGCGGTTTGCATGCCGATGAGGAGGGCGCCGATGAGACCGGGGCCTTTGGCAACGGCAATGAGATCGATATCGGAAGGGGTGACTTGGGCTTTGGCGAGCGCTTCCTGGATCACGGGGAGGATGGCAAGGATGTGACGGCGACAGGCCAGTTCCGGGAAGACGCCGCCATACTTTTGGTGGATGTCTGCTGAAGAGGCGACGATGTTCGACAGGATCTGTCCGTTTTGCACGACAGAGGCGCCTGTCTCATCGCAGGTTGTTTCAATACCGAGTGTAATAGACCTCTTGCATAACCTCATTTGTTTGCTAAAACCGTTCTTTTTTCGCTGATTTTTATCGCTCTCTCGCCGACTTTTTAAAGTCGGCTCGTTCGTTTGATCCGAAACTGCAAGCAGTTTCTAAAAATCATCAAAAAAATCTCCGATTTTTTCAAACAAAGCAGGTTATGCAAGAGGTCTAATCAATCAGATGGTATTATCCAATTTAGGAGTGTATATAACTTTGTTTGAACTGTTTGCATCTTGTTGGGGTGATTACGGAGCTCATATATCCCATAAGCTATTGCTCCACTCCCTCCAACTACACATGCTACCGGAGTCCCTACAATTGCGCTGCCTAAAGCAAAGGCTGTGGCGGCTTCACCCACTCTATTTGCTATTTGTGGCAGATTTCAGTTCGTTTGCCCAAGAGATTGTACAGTATCCGGCCCTGTTAAAGCAAGAAGTGGTGGGGGTGGTGGTTGTGGGGTCTTTTGAGTAGGTGCAGCACCATAAGGCATCAGCGCCAGAGAGTTTTCCCCAGCTGGAGGCGCGGAGAGGGCTCGTGGTGCTGCTGCTGGTGCTTTATTGCTAACAGGGTTTTCGGGAGCTCCTTCTACTCCAGCTCCCCCGGCTACTGGGGGCGTTAGTGAAGAGGGGGGGGCTGGCGGCTGAGAGAGCTTCTCTGGTTCGGGTTTGGGGGGGCGGATGAAATGGGCGATGGAGGTGAAGGTTTTGACCACTGTGACGACAACCAGATTTTTGACGAAAATTTCAACATACAAAATCACAAGAAAAATAGGAAAAACAACTAGGGCGACTTTTTGCATTGTTTTCCCCAATGCCGTTGGGGCTGTCTGCTTCCATACATCCATCGACCACTTGAGATTATAGGTCTGGAAAGAGGACCAGAAAGTGGTGGGTTTTGTGGTATCGAGCATATCATCCTTATTGATGAGAAAACGAGCTTATGCGAAGGAGGATTTTCTAGAAATCATTTTCTTTGCAGATGCGCGGCGGCGTCAGGGTCGAGGATCCAGAGTGCTTTTTTTTCGGGGGTGCCGAGGCGGCTTGCGGGCCAGGAGGAGCGGATGGCGGCATTGAGCACTTGGGGGAGAATCGCCTGCTTAGGGGCCCCAAGAGCATAAATGGCGGTTTTGGTGCTTTCGAGGATGCAGGGAAAGGTGAGGGTCATGCGGTGGGTTTTGAGTTTGGGAACGAAGTTGGCGGCAACTAGCTGTTCTTCGATGGCGAGCGCTTGTGTATCTGGGAATAAAGAGGCTGTATGCCCATCTTCTCCAACGCCGAGCATGACGAGATCAAAGAGGTGTTTGCCGAGATGGTGCCGGATGAGTTCTTCGTAATCAGCGGCGTTTTTTTCGATGTCTCTTTCTGCTTTCATCCGAAAGATCTGTTGGGGGGGGATGGGAACGCGGGAAAAGCCGCTGTCCATGGCCATCCGGTAATTACTGTCGGGATGATCGGGGGGACAGCTCCGCTCATCGCTCCAAAAGAGCCAGACTTTCTCCCAGTCCACGGCGCTGGATGCTGTCACTTTTTGATAGATCGCTTTCGGAGTAGAACCGCCTGCTAGAGCCACAGCAAACCGGGCGCGTTGCTGGATGGATTTTTGGGCTTGATGGATCCAATTCTCGGCAGCAAATGCGATGGTCTCTTCAGTGTTTGCTCCAATCGCAAGGTCTCGTCGTTCATCCCAAGAATGAATCATAATTCTTCGATTTTTCTCAACATGTCCAAAAAGTGGGCGCTCGTTCCTTGGCGGCAGATTTCCTGGACGAGCGACTGTCCCGTGGCCGTTTGCCCTAATACAAAGTGATATGGAAGATCGCACGAAACGGCAGAAGAAATCAAGATCTTTACGTGGTGGTATTGCTCGGGGATCCTTTGCGCCTCGAAGGCATGGTGTTCTTGCATGTGGATGTCGATTCCGATGATGGTTCCCGATCCGAGTTTTTCCCAAAGGGCGGAATGGAGAGAGGCTTTGAAGATCTTGTTCTCTTTTTTTGCAAATTGGTAGTGGAGATGTTTGCTGGAGTGGGTGCATTTCCAGTGGAGGCGACTGGAGAGCCAGGCAAGCAAATAGATTGCCTGCGTTTTTAGATGAACAAAAAACTCGGTTTCGCGGGAGTTGTAGGTGATTTTGAGATGTTCGATGTGGTGCAAAAGTTCATAGCGTTCTTTTTCATCAAAGGAGGAGGAGAGGAGATCGCGCCATCCTTCGGTGCGGGCCCAGTTGAGATCGGCGATGTCGATGTGTGTTTTTTTTCTCAAGTGGAGCACTGTTTTAGAAAAGGCATGCAGATCATCTGCGGCTTCTGAATCAAAGATAATGCGGGTGGCCAGTTTGGAAAGGGGAAGAAAGAGGGGGTGCTCAATGCTGGGATCTTCTGCCCAAAGAAGGTAGATGGGTAGGTCGGGAAGAAGATGGGGTAAAATCAAAAAGGGAACTCGTTCATGACTGGAACCTGCAACGCCGATGTCGATCTGATCACAGGCAATGCTGCTCTCTTCTTCTTGAGGAAAGAGCACCGAAACTGCGGTCTTGAGATAGGACTGTTTCCCATCAGGATCAGAGGTGATGAAGAGGGTGCGGCAGGGAAATTTTTCCACCACTTTTTGCACAATGGCGCGGAAGTAATCGGTGCGTCTGGAAAGGGAGCTAAAGATGATGAGGTTAAATAAAGAGGCCCTCATTTTTTTCTTTTCGTGCGCCTCTTCCCACATCTTGAGCAGCTGGGGCTCAATCTGATCGGGTTCTACGATTTTTTGGATGGTGGTCATCATAGAATTCGCCACTGTCTTCCCTCTTTCTGGATCATTTCATCCGCTGCGTGGGGGCCCCAGCTGCCGGAGGCGTAATTGGGGAAGTGTTGAGAGGGGTGGGCTTTCCAAAAATCGAGTACAGGGGTGAAAATTTTCCACGATTGCTCTACTTCGTCAGAACGGGCAAACAGGGTGCTGTCGCCGAGGATGCAGTCTAAGATGAGCCGTTCATAGGCTTCAGGAGGAGATTGGCCAAAATAGGAGCTGTAGCGAAAATCCATTTTCACAGGTTGGATGGGGCTGCTAGGTCCTGGGACTTTGCAGTTGATCTTCATCGAGATTCCTTCATCGGGCTGGATCCTGAGCGCCAAGACGTTGGGGAGATTAGGTCTTTCTTTGCTCTGGAAGAGGACTCCTGGGGCATCTTTGAAGACGATGGCGATTTCAGTGCCTCGTTTGGGAAGCCGTTTTCCTCCGCGCAAATAGAAGGGGACACCGGCCCAGCGCCAGTTATCGATGAATAGACGCAGTGCAACGAATGTTTCAATATTCGATTTGGGATTCACATCTTTTTCTTGTCTATAGCCCACTACGTTTTGGTCATTGATGAAACCGGGGCCATATTGCCCTCGGATGATCCCTTCTTCAAAATCGTCGGTCGTAAAGGGGCGGATGGAGTGCAGTACTTTGACTTTCTCATCGCGGATCGAACTCGCATTCAAAGAGGCGGGAGGTTCCATTGCGACTAAAGAGAGCAGTTGCATCATGTGGTTCTGGAGCATGTCGCGCAAGAGCCCTTCTTCTTCGTAAAAATGGCCTCGGGTGCCAATGCCTATGTCTTCTGCAACAGTGATCTGTACGTGATCGATGTGCTTGTAATTCCAGAGTGCCTCAAAGATCGAGTTGCCGAAGCGGAAGACGAGCAGGTTTTGCACGGTCTCTTTGCCGAGGTAGTGATCGATGCGGTAGGTTTGGTTCTCATTGAGATTTTCAGAGATTTGCTTTTGCAATTTTTGCATGGAAGGAAGGTCATGACCAAAGGGCTTTTCAATGATGACGCGTGACCAGGAGGGGGCCTGGGTGTTGTAGATGAGGCCATGTTTATGGAGTTTTTCGACGATGATCGGAAAGTATTTGGGTTGTACGGAGAGGTAGTAGATCCGGTTGCCCCGAGTGGCGTGGCGGGCATCGAGCTGATTGAGGAAGGTGGCGAGCGAGCGATACCCTTCGTCTTCATCGAATTCGGAGTGGTGGTAAAAGAGAGTTTCCTGGAAGTGGTTCCAAAAGGTTTCGTCGATCGGTTTTA
>JACQAR010000022.1 GCA_016194825.1 Chlamydiia bacterium | reverse complement strand
GCCGTTGATTGTCTGCTTGATGGGTATTAGTCTGCTCGTGATCTCCTCGATGACGGCAGAGCCCACTGAGGCGGAATCGATGGTCTTTTGGACTCCCATTGTAAAGACGCAGCTCCGTTGGTTTTGTCTCGGTTGGGCGCTATTTTTTGCTGCAGCGGTCTTTGACTACCGCAAGCTGCGCGAGTGGAGTTTCTTCTTGTACGTTGTGATTCTGGTACTTTTGGTCGGACTCTTCTTCGTTAGCCCGATCCAGAACGTGCACCGCTGGTACAGAATCCCGGGTGTGGCCAATTTTCAGCCCTCGGAGCAAGCCAAGCTCATCGTCATCATCGCGCTCAGCTGGTTTTTGGAGAGAAAGGGGAGCCGCGTCTCCAGCTGGCTCACTGCGTGTCACCCTGGTCCTCTTGCCGATTGCCCTCGTGATTGCCTACTTTGCCAATGTCCATCAGAGGATGCTGAAAGTGTTCACCACTCTTGGCGCTCTTTCGCTTCTATTTGCCAGCCTCATCTTCCTTGGTGTATTGTCCCACGAAAAAATGCGCCCCTTTTTCACGACCTTTGTCAAAGAGTACCAGTATGAAAGGCTGAACCCCAACACCTACCACCAGAGAGCGGCCCAGACCGCAATTGCGATTGGGGGAGTGACAGGGACCGGCTGGCACAAGAGCGAATTTTCCGGACGCAAGTGGCTCCCTGCAGCCCATACCGACTCCGTGTTCGCCGCTTTTGGAGAAGAGTTTGGGATTGTGGGGATGGTTTTCCTGCTGTTTCTTTTTTACGGTTTGATTTATTGTAGTTTTCAGGTGGCTATGGTAGCCAAGGACCCCTTCGGACGGCTATTGGCAGCGGGGCTTTCGGCCTATCTCGCCATGCACGTGTGGTTGAACATTGCGATGATGTGCGCGCTTCTTCCGATTTCGGGAGTGCCGCTCCTCTTCGTGACGTACGGGGGGAGTTCTCTCATGACCACAATGGCCGCCCTGGGGCTTTTGCAAAGTATCTATAGCAGAAGGTTTATGTTTTGATGAGCAAGCATCCGTTTATCTTCAATCCGGGCAATTGGTTCGGAGAGGGAAAAATCACCCTCAATCTGGTCGAAGAAGAGTTGGTATTCAACACCAACTGGGCTGTGCAAGCTAAAGATTTTGCGGGCAAAGTGACCTGCGCTCAAGAAATCCAGATCCACGGCCTGTCCGAAAACATGCGCAACGATTTGAATTTCTATGACTTTCATCCGAATACCTTTTCTGTTGATATGGAAAACCCCAATATTGGGCGGATTGTCGGAACGGGCGTTTATGATGATAAGACCATTGCGTGGGAGTTTCGGAATAACGACATGAATTTTGAGGGGTACGAAACCTACTCTTTGCAGTCTGACGGCAGCTATCAGATGAAAGGGGAGTATGTAACCTCAGACCAATTCCGCACACAAATTGAAGCGCGCCTGTATCTCGCGCCGGAAAGTCCTGACGAGCCGGAAGAGAGCGAGGGAGAACCATGAGAAAGTGGCTCTTTTTTGTCCTTCTTTGCGGGTGTGCGGGGCATCAGATGATGACGATGCAGAGTTTTGCGGATGTTCCGATTGGGGCAAGCGAGTCAGAAATCGTCTCTACCTCTGGTCAACCCGACACGATCCGCAAGATGAAGGATGGGACTGTGGAGTATGAATATGTGGAGCGGATTAAGGCAGCAGACCGGGACATTGAGACTCGCTTTTATATTTTTGTGCTCAAGGACAACAAGGTAACTGCGAAGAAGATCCGGCAAGCCTCTCCCTCGCCTGCGACCTTCGACAGCTTCGAGATGCAGACGACGAAAAGAGAATAACACCCTCTAAGAGGTCTAATACCATTCGCAAAAAATAAATTCATAAATTGCAGGCGTCTTTTACTGGGATAGGTTCTTGGTGCCCGGCAAAATACGCTGTGCACTTTATGTCTTTATTTTCCGCGAATGGTATAAGAGACCTTCTCTGAATTAACGTTTCGTCGAGTTTTTAGGTTATTTTGGCCGCTTTTCGATTCAAAATTAGGGGGCAATATACTGGGTGTCGGTATAGCCCCCCAATTTTTAAGTCGAAAATCGGTTCAAAAGAACTAAAAAATCGACAGAAAGTTAATTCAGAGAAGGTCTCTAATCTAGGCCGAATACAATTTTTAGAGCTCCTTCCACCAGTTTCATGGTTTCTTTGTCGATGGAGTCAATTTTCGAGCACAAGCGAGCTTTGTCTATAGCTCTGGTCTGATTTAACATGATTTTCCCCGCTTTACCAGCCACCTTGACTGCCACTTCAAATGGGTAAATATTGCGGACATTGCTCGTAATGGGAGCAATCATAATGATTTCAGAAAGCTCATTGGCAATATCATTCGACAGAATCAGCCCCGGCCTTGTTTTCTTGGTTTCCGAGCCGATAGTAGGATCTAAATTCACCCAATAAATGTCTCCCCGTAAAGGGAAGTTTCTCTTTTTCACCATTCGCTAGACCCATCGGCAACAGTAGATTCCCAGTCAGTCATTGCCTCTTTTTGCCCTTTGTCTTTATTGGCAGCCAAATAGGCGTTTCTTAAAGTCTCTTTTTTTGAGAGAAGTTCTTTGCGAATGGCTTCAGTAACAAATCGGCTCATTTCTCGTCGTTTGACGAAGGTGTGTAATTCTTTGTAAACATCTGCGGGAATGGAAAACGTCTGATGCACTCTTTTTTGTTCTTGGTCCTTCATGCCTTGATTATAGCATGTAGCCTCCTATTATTCAATAGGTATCCAATATTATTCAATACATACTGTGTATTTTGTTAAGTAGTTTAAAATTACGTGGTTATGATTTTTATGCCCACAAGTACAGTGGATATATACCCAAGTAAACTCAAAAGTTGGTTTTTGGCTGCGCCGGCATCTTCATCTTTGAAGCCGGCTGCATCACCCAACTTATTCAAGTTGGGTTGCTTCGCCGCCGCTTCG
>JACQAR010000021.1 GCA_016194825.1 Chlamydiia bacterium | reverse complement strand
CGAGGCAAAGCCAGATCAAAGCAGACAAAGTCTGCGTTACGAACGAGGAAGCCATAGTAAAACTATGGCTGACGAGAGAGGATTGATATGGCAAAGCCGCAGCAAGCCAGTTGGCTCTTATTTGCATGCCGGGTTAATAAAAGCGCACAAAGATCAATCATTAAGAATAATGGGATAGGTTCAATCGTTCGAAAAACTCGGAATAGGAATAAAATGTCAACAAACTACCACACAATCCAATGAACTCGATCTTATTCCTTTTTACAGATATTAAGCTGGTTTATTTTACTATCTCTCTGATCCTTTCTATAGGATTAATTATTTCAACTAGCGAAGATTTAGTGAATTGGAACATATTCAAATACAATGGCTTGCTTAGCTGGAAAGTAGCACAGCATCGCTCTAAACTTTTTCTTGCAAAAGGTGTTGTTGGCAAGTTCTGGCAAATCTTTGACGAGCGAATTTTTTACCTTGTGTTGATCTCTAGCTTCATTCTATCGGCCGCATTTTTCATCACTACAATCACAGGTCTCATTGTCCCTTTGATTCCAATTGGTCTCCTGATCACACGCATTCTTCTTTTAATCCGCACCCCTTATGGATTGGATGGCGCTTATCAGATGAGCGTTGTGTTGCTCATCGCTGTATCCATCGCTTTTCTATCTGGTATTTCCTCTCGTATTTCTGAATTATGTCTATGGTTCCTTTCAGGAGAACTTACGGTATCTTATTTAATTGCCGGTGGCACAAAAATCATTTCCCCAATCTGGCGGAAATCCTATGCCTTGAACGCCATTTTTTCCACACGAACCTATGGTCATGGGACAATTTATTATCTGGTTACTAAATACGATGCAATTCCTAAAATCTTGTGTTGGATGACCCTGGGTTTTGAACTTGGCTTTCCCCTTGCATTCCTTTCTGAACACCTATGCATTGGCTTTTGCTTGATAGGGTTTACTTTCCATTTGTTTAATGCAATTTTTATGGGGCTGAATACATTCCTCTTTTTCTTTATCGCCACCTATCCAGCTCTTCTTTATTGCATAACAAAAATACATTAGTTTTATGCAGAAAAATGAAAAATTCATTGTATTCTTTGACGGAAACTGTGGCTTTTGTCATCGATTCGTTCGTTTTGCCCTTTATGCTATGAAACAGGAACCTTTTCTTTTTGCACCACGTGAGAGCCGTTTATTTAATACACTCAATCCTAGCCCGTCTCTCCAACCAGACTCCATTGCTGTCTATTCACAAAAAAATACTCAGCTCTATTATAAAGGAGAAGCTGTCCGACTCATATTTTCTCAACTGAAATATCCTTGGAAAGGATTGTTCTATCTCTTAAATTTAATTCCTAAATTTATGCTAAACTATACCTACGATATCGTTGCAAAGTATCGACATCGATTTTTCAAAAAACCAGATGACAGTTGCCCCACTGTCCCTTTCTCACAGAGGAAATTTTTCATCCATTGATTCGCATAGAAGAGCTCCTTTCCTCTCGTTTTAAAACTTCTCAAGCTGTTGGAGCAGCTTTTGGTATTTTTGAGGAGGGAGATGTCCGTTCTTTGTGTTATGGGCTTTGCTCTACATCTGGCCCTGCTATTTCAGAAAATTCTATTTTTGAGCTTGGATCTATTACAAAGATTTTTACTACCGCGATCCTGATGAATTTAGTAGACCGGCAAATGGTATCTCTAAGCGACTCTATTAAAAAATTTTTTCCATTTTTAAAGTTCGCAAAATCAAGGATTCAAGAAGTGACATTAGAGCATCTAGCCACCCACTATTCTGGATTACCAAACTTACCAGCAAATCTCACCCCTATTGATGTAAGAAACCCCTATCAGGATTACGATATCCAAGATTTATATGACCTCTTAACAAGCCCTTCTCTGAGCAAAATACGCCAAGACCGTTTTGAATATTCGAATCTTGGCGTGGGCTTGCTCGGACATATTTTGTGCTTAGCCACCCAAAAGAGTTACTCGCAGCTTGTATCGGAAATAATTTTTGATCAATTAAACATGTCAAACACAAGCTCTTATCCTCTACTAAAAACTCCTGCAGAACTTTGCCAGGGGTATTTCTTAAGACAAGCCTCGCCGCTCTGGGATTGTACTGAGGCCTTTGCTGGAGCTCTGAGCATTCGTTCCTCTATCCATGATATGATGCAATTTTTCATCGCCAATTTTATTGCTGATCGGCCTCTGGGCTCACTCTCAAAATGCCACCTAATTCGGCGTTCGATCGATCACAAGGAATCAATCGGACTGGGATGGCTGATCGATCATTCTAAGGGTGATCCTATCATCTGGCATGATGGCATTACGAGTGGGTTTCAAAGTTTTATTGGATTTAACCCTCAAAAACAAAGAGGGGTTGTTGCTTTGACCAATTCCTCAGCAGATTGGATTTTGCCTTTATCCTTTAAAATTCTCACTTCACCTCAAATAGCCTTAGGTTTAAAATGATTTATATTTTGAGTTAAATAAAATGCTTTTCTCTTGGCCTTCTCTGCTTATGATTTCAACTTATTGCATAGTCCCGCTCTATCTATGCATTAAACTCTGGAAAAATCGCTCAGAGGATCTATTCGCCTGGACGCTATTAGCAACTATTACAATGGTATATTTAACCTACATGTATCGGGTAGGCGCCTGGGCCATGGTTCCTACAGGATATTACTGGCGCGATATTGTGCTGGTGGCTTTGATCATTGTCATGATTAAGTCGTTTTTTCAGAAAAAACGGTCTTTGTTGCCAGGTTGGTGTAATATACGAAACTTACTGGCATTGCTCTTCGTTGGATTCGTATGCACCACTCAAACTATGGGCTTATACTATTCATACAAATCCGCAGGTCAAGTACCTGTGGGAGTCGAGTTAGATTTCCCCTTAAAAAATGGGTTATTCTACATCGTGCAAGGTGGGAATGATCCTTTGCTCAATCATCATCATGAAGTTAACGCTCAAAAATATGCGATTGATATCGTTCAACTCAATCCGCTGGGGCTCAGATGCAACACACTTCACGCAGAAGAACTGAGGCACTACAATATTTTTGGGCAAACTGTGTATAGTCCTTGTAATGGGCGGATTATCCGTCTGATCAATGGGCATGAAAATTTTGCACCAAGTGTCATGATCTCAGACCACCCTGCAGGGAATTACCTGGCCATTCAAATAGATGATTCGGATCGTTTTGTGATCTTAGCGCATCTTCTAAAAAACAGCTTTCTTATCAATGAAAACGATGTTGTCGTAAAGGGTCAGCCTCTTGCAAAAGTTGGAAACTCTGGAAACACTTCTGAACCTCATCTCCATATGCATGTTGTAGAGACTCTCGCAAACGATCTATTATTTGATGAGCCTGGCGTTCCCATGCGGTTTAATGGGCAATTTTTAATTCGTAACCATGTGGTCAAAAGATGAAAAAACGATGTTTTGGATCCGCTCCTGGGAAAGAATTCTATGCAGACTATCACGACAAGGAATGGGGCATCCCCGTCTATGACGATCGCCATCTATTCGAAATGCTGATTCTTGAGGGGGCGCAGGCGGGATTGAGCTGGGAAACCATTCTGAAAAGGCGAGAAGAATACCGAAGAGCTTTTTACCATTTTGACCCAGTAAAAGTAGCGAAAATGACAGACGATGAGCTGGATGGGCTGCTGCAAAATCCAGGCATCATTCGCAATCGGCTGAAAATCTACGCGACCCGCCAAAATGCGGTGGCTTTTTTACAAATTCAGAAGCAATTTGGTTCGTTTTCCAAATATATTTGGAATTTTGTCGACGCAAAACCCATTGTAATGCGAAGAAAATCTCTGAAAGAGGTGCCCGCTTCCACGCCGATCAGCGATGCGATCTCCAAAGATCTCAAAAAAAGAGGTATGCGGTTTGTGGGCTCCACCATCATCTATGCTTTCATGCAGGCTGTGGGGCTTGTAGATGATCACCTGGCCGATTGCTGGTGCTGCAAGCGCTAGCAGGAGCAGGTGACATTCAGTGTGGCTTTTGCTAAAAATATCACTACATTTTTTTTTACTCGGCGCGCTATCCTGTTTACCAAACAAATCATCCTATGAGCCAACGCGCTTCAGAATACAGCGATTACATTGTCTACGTAGATGAGAGCGGGGATCATAGTCTGACGTCAATAGATGACAACTATCCAATCTTTGTCCTCTGTTTCTGCCTCTTTCTAAAAACCCATTATGCTGAATACGTAACGCCTGCTCTCAGAATGCTGAAATTTAATACTTTCGGCCACGATATGGTGATTTTGCATGAGCAAGATCTGCGCAGAAAAACAGGAGCTTTCAGCCAGATGAATAAAGAAAAAAGACATGACTTCTTAAGCTCTTTAGAAGGATTAATCAGTCGTTCTGATTTTACTCTTTTTTCCTCCATTATCGACAAACGTAAGTTACAGAAAGAGAGTATCCAAGACACCCATATCTATCATCTAGCCATGCAGTTGGGATTAGAAAAATTGTACCGTTTTATCCAATCAAAAAATCAGCAGGCCCGGATTACTCATGTTGTTTGTGAAGCTCGTGGAAGACTGGAAGATCGCGAGCTGGAACTGGAATTTCTGCGGGTTTGCTCAAGCCATAATTCCATCAGACAACCCCTCCCCTTTCAGTTGATTGTAGCAGACAAAAAGACGAACTCCGAAGGCCTGCAATTTGCAGACCTTGCTGCAAGGCCAATAGGTCTCTCCTCTATGCGGCCAGAGCAAATGAACCGAGCTTTTAGCATCCTTGAGAAAAAATTTCACCGGAATGGGGAAGGGATAGTTGCTGGACACGGGATCAGTATCTATCCTCCAAAAAGCGAAAAGCCCCAAGGTGGTCCCTGAGGCTTAGCGCCGGCCGAGTAGTCTCAACCCATTTACTCATCAGTTTATGCGACCTGCGAATTTTTGAAAACTCCCCACTCTAGCTTCCGAATTTATCCTATAACAATCTGGTGTTGAGGCCGTTACTATAAAGATTCCATGACAGCAAATTGCGCTTTGCCAGTTCTTGCTGCAACTGCTCGAGCGACTCAAAACGCATCGCCATCCATTTTTGCAGCATCAGGACTCTCATATTGGAATAAAAGATTATTCCCTAAATGGTAAATCGAGCAAAATGCTTTCAAGAGGGTATCTAAAAAAAGATTACTATGATCTGGTTGGGATTTGGATTGGCAACGGTGGCGCTGGCGTGCCAGTGCGTTTGGGAGGTGCAGGCCCCTTTCTTTGCCTATGGGCCCTGGATCGCGCTGGTGCTGCTGAAAAGAGAGAGGGCACAGGCTCTGTGGCTATGCGCTCTTGCTGGAGGGGTCGTCGATCTGCTCTCGGATCACCCCATGGGCCTACATGCTGTCAACTATGTCGTCACAGCCGCCGTGCTGGCGCGCTTCGCAAAACATTTCCTCGCTGATGCGCCGCTCCACCTGGGACTCTACACGGGTGTCGTCTCCTTCGTCTCCACATGGCTCCACCTCTTCCTCCTTTTTCTCTTTGACAGAAGAGTCCCCTTTGCCGGAAAATGGGCTTTAGGTGAATTCCTCGGCATGCCCATCCTAGATGGTGTCTACGCCCTGGTTTGGTTCGCCGTGCCTCTGGCACTTGTCACTAAAATAAAGCGCTACTGGACCCTGTTTTGGCTAAAACGAAAGAATCTTTCTCCCCGCTAACCCTCGCCGCTATCGACGCGGCCCTCGAAGCAGGTGACTTGCTGAAAAAGGGGTTCGGTACCCGTTTTTCTGTCTCCTCAAAATGGGGCAGCCATAACCTGGTCACCGAATATGACCGCCGCTCTGAAGCGTTCCTGCTCAAATTCTTAAGCCGAGAAGTAAAGGGCTCCCGCTTCGTCGCAGAAGAGAGTGGTCAGTCGGGTAAGGGGGCTGAAGTGCTCTGGTATGTCGACCCGTTAGATGGCACGGTCAACTTTGCGCACCAAATCCCTGTCTTTGCTGTCAGTATCGCAGCAGAAGTGGATGGACAGATGGTGTCGGGTGTGGTCTACGCACCGATGTTGCAAGAACTCTTCGTAGCAGAAAGGGGCAAGGGGGCGTTCTTAAATGGAAAAAAACTGGCTGTCACCAAGACAAAAGAATTAAAAGAAACCATCTTGGCGACCGGCTTCCCCTATAACATTAAAGATAACCCGAACCACTGTATCGAACACTTCGAGGATATCTTGAAGTTGGGCATCCCCATCCGCAGACTGGGATCGGCCGCCATCGATCTGTCTTATGTCGCGGCAGGACGCGTAGATGGGTTCTTCGAGGTGAGCCTGGCTCCGTGGGATGTGGGAGCAGGCATGCTGCTAGTAGAAGAGGCCGGAGGGAAGATAACCGGTTGGAATAAAAAGACGCTAAAAATCATGGATAAAGGACCTGTTTTGGCGACCAATGGCCATATTCATGGAGATCTAGCAAAGATGTTGTCCAGAGCTATATAGATGATTCTAGATGGTCGTAAAATAGCAGCTGAGATCCGCTCCGATATCAAAATAAGGGTGCGGGAATGGAAAAGAAAGCCAGCGATTGCGTTTGTGCTAGTAGGTGGACATGCTGCATCTGTCGCCTATGTGAATGCGAAAAAAAAGGCGTGCGCTGAGGTGGGGATCGGCTCAGTATTGCTGGAACTGGCCGACACAGTGACGGAACGTGAACTGGTGCGGCAGATCGAGGCTCTCAATAAAAATGAGGAGATCGATGGGATCTTGGTGCAGCTGCCATTGCCAAAACATATCTCGAACCAGGTCGTGGCTACGGCCATTGTACCAGAAAAAGATGTCGATGGCCTGCATCCGATGAATGCGGGGAAACTGCTATTAGGTGAAGAGGGGGGCTTTATCCCTTGCACACCGCTCGGGATCCATGTCTTGCTGCAAAAGAGCCAAATCGGAGTGTCGGGGAAACATGTCGTCATCGTAGGACGGGGGCATTTGGTGGGAAAGCCTCTGGCCGCTTTGTGGATGCAAAAACGGAGCGATTGCAATGCCACAGTCACAGTCGTCCATAGAGGAACAGAGAATCTGGCAAAATATACGCGAGACGCCGAGATCTTAGTCGCTGCTATGGGACAAGCCCATTTCATCCGCAAAGAAATGATCCGTCCCAAAGCGGTCGTGGTCGATGTGGGGATCAACCGGCTGGCCAATGGAAAGCTGGTGGGAGATGTCGATTATGATGAGGTGTCCAAAATTGCCTCGCATATCACGCCTGTCCCAGGAGGGGTCGGTCCTATGACGATTGCGATGCTGTTAGAAAATACCATGAAGGGTTATATGCAAAGAGGCTTATGTTAAAAACCGTCATTTTTGATCTGGGAAATGTCTTGTTCTTTTTTGACCACGGCAAAATGATCCAACAAATCGGAACATGCTGCGGCATCAATCCTGATGATCTCAAAAAAATCTTCTTCCAACACCAAGTACAAATCGCCTACGAAACAGGCCAAATCAATAGCGGTGATATCCACCGGATCTTGTCCACCCATGCATCCAAACCTTTCACGCTGCATGAATGGATGGCGGCTGCTTCCGATATCTTTACGCCCAATTTGTCTCTGTGGCCTGTCATCGAAACGCTCAAAAAACGGGGCATGCGACTCGTGCTCTTGTCCAACACCACCGATATCCATTACAACTACCTTTATTCGCACTACGACATCTTGCACAAATTCGATGCAAAGGTGCTCTCTTACGAAGTCAAGGCACATAAACCTCAGCCTCTCATCTTCCACAAAACGCTCCAACAGATCCACTGCGCTCCCAATGAATGCTTCTATACCGATGATATCCCGGAATTCATCACTGGCGCCAGAAAAGCAGGGATCGATAGCGAGGTATTTACAGACGTAAGTAGCTTGAAAAAGCATCTTTACGATCGGGGTTGCCCGATTTAAAAGAGATTGCTAGTATCGTGTGCTCATTTGGGAGAACATCATGAGCGCTTCTTTAGCACCAATCGGCCCTCAACCCACCCCACAAAAACCTTGCCTGATCCTTTATAGCGAATGGTTCGTTGCGAGCGTCAAAAGAATCTGCGCTATTGCAGCGGGGATCTTCGTGGCGCTTGTTGCCTTCTTCGTCTACTGCCTATCTGGCTGCCGCCCGAAAAGTTATCCGCAGAACACAACTCGGCCAGACTATACCTATGTTCCAGAACCGTCGGTTCCATCGCTGAGAGGGAAATCCGTGTCGGAGAAGAGAGCTGCATATACGGATTTACATACGACTAAGCCTGTCGAGTTCATGCAGAAGGTCATCGCCTTGTATAAAGCAAATCTGGAAGATAGTGATAAGAAGCTGTTTGCAGAAAATCTAGAAACGTCCGTCGAATTTCTGGAGCTTCTCGGAGCGTGCGTCCGATCTATCATCATCTCTGCTACAGACATTTCCCCCTCACAAAGACCCCATTTTTTGAATTCCTATGAAGTGTGGGACCGAGGAGAAAAGGTCAAAAAAGACCCCTGGCCAGAAATAGTAGAGGCACGGCAAAAGTTCGACGCTTTATCTCCAACTGAACAGCTCGCTATCATCGATAGTTTGCCTACTGGAACAGCATCTGAAGAACAGCGCCGTACCGGAACGGCTGCAGCAGACTTGCGACTATCTGAGAATGGCCGTTTTGTTGTACGTACCCTCCTCAAATTGGCTTCTGAAGCACAATCCCATCCCGTGTTTATAGAGTCCTTGCGCGTCATTACCCGGCCCCAGAACCTATCTTAGTAAAAGGTTTCAGATATACCCAAGTAAACTCAAAAGTTGGTTTTTGGCTGCGCCGGCATCTTCATCTTTGAAGCCGGCTGCATCACCCAACTTATTCAAGTTGGGTTGCAACGCCCTTCCCCAAAAACCGCAGCGATTTTCGGGGTCCCCAAGGATGCATCATCTTTGGGGTGAGGATTCGCCGCCGCTTTGCTGCTTCAAATCTGAAGCGCCGGCATTGCCAAACTCCCAACTTTTGAATTCACTTGGGTATACAGCCTGGCCACTAGCATTTTATCCTTCTTTCGCCCATTCTACAGAAAATGAAGATGAAGAAAGAGGCCTCAGAGCGCATAGAAGGGCAGATCAGCGTCCATCCGAAGGGTTTTGGCTTCGTGAAAGTCACCGATGGTCCCGACATCTTTATCCCGAAACACCTCACCCTCGATGCTGTCGATGGAGATGTGGTCGAGGTTGCAGTCAATCCAAAGGTCTCTCCAAGAGGTCCCGAAGGTGAGATCGTCTCGATTGTCAAAAGAGGGCGCACCCACCTGGCAGGCACGATCTTGGCCAAATCGCGTGGACATTGGACTGCCTACTCGCCAATCCTCGGCCAGGAAAAATGGATCCACCTCAAAGCTAAAGGCGCCTCTCTCGAAGAGGGAGATCGGATCGTCTGCAAGGTGAGCAACTGGGAGAAAGAGGGGAATTTCGTCGAGGCGCAATTTGTCCGGAAAATTGGGCATATCTCCGATCCTTCTGTCGATATTGAAGCGGCCATCGAAGAGTTTGGCCTTCCCCAACACTTTACAAAAGAGGTCAATGGCGCTGCCAAGAAATTTGGGAAAACCGTCCAGCCAAGCGAGCTGAAAGAGCGGATCGACTGCACCGACTGGGAATGTGTCACGATCGACCCCGATACAGCGAAAGATTTTGATGATGCCATCTCTTTGACCACAGATAAACGGGGCCACTTTTTTTTGGGGGTGCATATCGCAGATGTGGCGCACTACGTCAAAGCAGGGAGCGTCATTGATAAAGAGGCAGCCAACCGGTGTAACTCTACCTATTTTCCCGGTCAGTGCATCCCGATGCTACCGGAAAACCTCTCCAATGAACTGTGCAGCTTAAAGCCCAATGTGGTACGCCTGACGCAGGCTGTGCTGGCAGAATTCACTCCTCAAGGGGATTTGGTCTCGTTCCATGTCGTTCGAAACGCCATCAAAAGCTAAAAGCGCTTCACCTACAAAGAGGCGCTGGCTGTCCTAGAAGGCAAGAAGAAAAGCCCGCATCTGCCTCTATTGGAGAGGATGGTCCGTTTATGCCATCTGTTGAAGCAAAAGCGCTTTGAGCGAGGGAGCATCGACTTTGCGATGCCTGATCATGTGGTGATCGTCGATAAAGAGGGTCGTCCACAAAAGATGGAGCGGGTCGAATATGACATTACGCACCAGATGATCGAAGAGTTCATGCTGAAGGCCAATGAATTGGTCGCCATCCACTTGAGCCGCTTAGGCAAAGAGCTCATCTTCCGGATCCATGAACAGCCCTCCAATGAATCGTTCCAAGATTTCTATGCGTTTGCCAGATCGTTGGGCTTCCATTTGCCCCCTCAGCCCACGCATAGAGACATCCAGAAGCTCTTCCAAGAGGCGAAGGACTCCCCTCTCCAGCCGCAGCTTTCGGTGAGCTTCATCCGGAGTATGCGCTTGGCGGCCTATTCTTCAGAAAATATTGGACACTATGGGTTAGCACTGGAGCACTACTGCCACTTCACAAGCCCCATTCGCCGCTACACCGATCTGATTACCCAACGCCTATTGTTCGAAGAAGAGCCCGTGACGGAGAATTTAGAAGAGATCGCCGCTGCTGCCTCGGAGAGAGAAAGAATCTCCTTCCGAGCCGAAAAGTCGGTCGTTTTGCTCAAAAAACTCCGCTTAGCGGAGACCTATTTCCAAGAAGATCCCGACCGGATCTACACGGCTCTCATTACGCGGGTCAAGCCGTTTGCGTTCTTTTTTGAAGTGAGCGAATTTGACTTAGAGGGCTCGATCCATGTATCAGAAATCGGACGGGACTACTATGAATACAATGGTCCTAAAATGCTCTTCCGAGGAACGCGGACGGGGAAAATTTATGCCACAGGACAGCAGATCCACGTAAAATTAGAGCAGATCACTTTCGTCATGCAGCAGGCAAAGTGGGTCCTGGTTCCTCCGCCTAGCACCTATGCGAAAAAAGGAGCGAAGCGATGAAAAAGACGTTTTTAGCGGGATTAGTCACGCTTCTCCCACTGGCTGTAACGTTCTTAGTCGTTCGCTTTATGGTCAATTTTTTGACACAACCATTTTTGCATCTGCTTGCGGATTTGTGGGGTCCATGGCTGACTCGCAAAGTAGCGACTCAAGTGATCTGTCAGATCATCATCTTGATCGCTTTGTTTTTCCTGACTTTATTCTTGGGATTTGTAGCAAGGCGGGTCTTTTTCAATAGCTTGATCAAACTGGGCGATCGGCTTTTGAAAAAAATCCCTCTCGTCAACAAAATCTACAACACAAGCAAAGGGATTGTCCGCTCTTTATTCACCGGGAAAAGTCATTCCTTCCAACAAGTAGTCCTATTGCGTTTTCCTTACCCTCAGTCGTATTGCTTGGGTCTCATTGCGAGCTCAGCCCCTCAAACGGCCTCAGAAAAGATCCAACAAGAGATGGTCACCGTGTTTATCCCCACAACACCGAATCCCACCACCGGCTACTTGGTGATGCATCCTCGCTCAGAGCTGATTTTTCTAAAGATGAAAAGTGAAGATGCAGTGAAATACATCGTCTCTTGTGGCGTGATCCAACCGGAGAAAGTGCAGTGAAGAAGTATCTCATCACCGGCTTCGTTATTTTACTTCCTTTGGTACTGACGCTGATTGTGATGAATTTCCTGTTCAATTTTTTTACAGCGCCATTCCTTAAGTTGATCGAGCCGTACTTCATCCAACACACCTCTTTGCCAATGGCAGTGGTGGTCTTTATCTCTCGCCTCCTTTCGCTGGTTTTACTCTGCATGGTCATCTTTGTCCTCGGCATCATTGCCAGATGGTTTTTTGTCCGACATGTCCTTTCTTTGACACAGACCATCTTAACCCGGATCCCCTTCATCCGCAGCGTCTACAAGGTAAGCCGCGACGTCTTTGCCGCTCTTTTTTCCACAGATGGGAAAAAGGCTTTTCAATATCCTGTCATGATGCCCTTTGCCCAAAAACCGACCTACTCGCTCGGATTTCAGGCGGGAGACGTGCCGCAAGAGTGCCAAAGAGTCATTCCTGAAAAGCTGGTCTCGGTCTTTATCCCTACTGCACCCCACCCCCTCTCTGGATTTTTGCTCCTCGCTCCTGCAAAAGATGTCTATCGGCTCGATATGAGCAACGAAGATGCGTTCAAATACTTGGTCTCTTGCGGCATGATCCATCCCGAGACAGAGGTAGCCAAAGAGGGTGATATCGATGATCTCTGAGCAACGAGTCATCCTTTTCCAGGTTCGGGACAATAGCGCAAAAATCAGCAAAATCATCGAAACGGCCACTTTGCACTTTGAGCGGAAAGAAAAAATGGTGTTTTTCGTCGATGATGGCAAGGCGCTGCAATACCTCGATGAGCTGCTCTGGAAAACGCCCCCCAGCAGCTTTTTGCCCCATGTCGCTATTGATATGCCCTGCTCTGACTATCTCGTCCTCACCACCACTAAACAATCCCTCAACGAGGCGAAAATCGGCTTCAATCTTTGCGCCACCCCCCTGCTTCTCGATGGGTTAAAAATTCTGTATGACTTTGAGGATCTCACCACCTCCAGCAAACAAACTCTCTCGACCAACCGCTTCAATGCCTACAAGTTAAAGCGGTATGCAATAGAAGCAAGACCCTAAAAATCAGCGACTTAACGATACAATTCGCAAAAAATAAATTCATAAATTGCAGGCGTCTTTTTACCTGCGCGCCTTCGCCTTCACTCGAGCCAACATGATACAAGTTGGCCTCTCGCTCCAGGCTTTGGTGCTCGGCAAAATACGCTGTGCACTTTATGTCTTTATTTTCCGCGAATG
>JACQAR010000020.1 GCA_016194825.1 Chlamydiia bacterium | reverse complement strand
CTGAAAGCAAGAAGTAAGGGTGCATTTGCCGGTAGTGAAAAACTCATAAATGTCTCCATGGTATGAAAAAACCACAAAGTACACATTTATAAAGAATTACTTGTCAATAGGCTTCAAAAATCTTCTTGCAATTTCCCTGGAATTGAGAGCCATGCTCAAAGTTCTCTCAAAGTTAGATATTTTAAGCCTCTGTGATTTCCCCAATTATGTGCCTCCTGAAGAAACAGGGAGCACATTTCAAGAAAATGCCATTTGTAAAGCCACGCATGCGGCCAAGATGCTCAATCGATGGGTCATTGCCGATGATTCAGGGTTAGTAGTGCCAGTATTGAATGGAGCTCCTGGAATTTATTCCGCTCGCTATGCAGGAAAAGATGCCACCGATCACGACAATCGAAAAAAGCTGCTCGCTGCAATGGGCCATTTGATCGATGATGATCGGCAGGCCTATTATGCCTGTTATATCGCTTTAGCCTCTCCCCAAGGACTCAAAAAATGGACGCAAGGGACCTGCGAAGGAATCATCTCAACACAGGAAAAAGGCGGCGGCGGATTTGGGTACGATCCCCTCTTTGTGAAGCACGGCTATAGTAAGACATTTGCGGAATTGGGAGAATCGGTCAAAAATCGGATCTCGCACCGAAGACGAGCCCTCGATCGGCTGCTCATCTCGCTAGAGGCTCTGCAAAATCATTCTTGAGAATCTGCGATTTGTGCAGATGCTGCCATTTTGACCTCATTCCAAGTAAATGTTCGCAATAGCTGCAAAGCTTCTTGTGTTAAAGCGGCTTTATTGAGCTGAACGCGCAGCGGCTTTACATTCTCGCACCGCTTTAAGTACCAGCAGCCTACTCTCCGGAAATCGAGCAGCGCTTGTCGTTCGTTTTGATAAGTGAGAATCGTGTCCAAGTGGTCCAAAAGAACAGAACGTATATCTTCCACCCCTCTTTCAGGGACTGGGTCTCCAGATAAATAAGAAAAAATATCCTCCGCCAGCCAGGGCTGTCCCATCGCTCCGCGAGCCAGTAAAATCCCGTCGCAAAGCGTCTGATCAAAGATATTTTTAGCGCTTTCAGGATCAAAAACGTCCCCATTGCCAATCACCAAGATATTTTTAGCCATTTTTTTACAGTCGCGAATGTGCTCCCAATTGGCTGCGCCTTTATACCCCTGTTCTCGGGTACGGCCATGGATCGTGATCGCTTTCGCGCCCGCCTGCTCTGCAATCTGGGTAACCTGAGGGGCAACGATCGAATCTTCATCCCAGCCGATTCGGATCTTCACGGTCACTGGAATTTTCACAGCGGCAACTACTTCAGAGAGGATGTCACCGATTAGGAGAGGATTTCTCAGTAGGCCAGAACCGCTTCCATCTTTTGTGACCTTGTCCACAGGGCATCCGCAGTTGAGATTGACCATTTCGCAAAAATACAGCCCCGCTTTTTTTCCGTATTTGCGGATCATTTTTCGATAAGGAAGATCGGAGCATCCTGCTAAAGGCGCATAAAAAATATTACTTGGCAGTTCTGCCGAACCGAGCTGAAAGGGCGTTTTGAGATATACTGATCGTGATTCAAAAATCGGTTCTGCCGGCTTCGCCTGGCTCAAAATCGGGGCGCTTCCTGGGCATCTCCCGATTTTTGAATCTCTCTCAGTATAGTTCATCGGAGAAAGCTCAGAATGATCCACTCTAAAATCCGGAGAGCAAAAAACGCGAGGATCGGACTCAGATCGAGAACGCCCCCTAAAGGCGGGATGATCCTCCGAAAAAAGGCGAGATAAGGATCGGTATAAAATGCTAAAAATCTGACTAACTGGTGCTCTTGCCAATCGGGAATCCAGGTGCTCACAATCCGCAAGAAGAGCATCACCGTGTATGAAATAAAAAGTATCTGTACTGCTTCGATTAAATAGCCAATCATGAACCTCTATTTTATGGATATGGGTATATCTTAGAAATAGCTTTCGGCGATAAAATGATTCGTTATGAGAATTTTGGGAGTCTACATAGATGGTTCTTGGCTGCGCGCTGCAGTGGTGGAAAAGCGAGGAAAGTCATTTCAGGTTAAGCTTCTTAAGTGCTTGTCTGCCAATGAATTTGCAAATGTAAAGGAGCTTTACATGGTCGCTTCTCCTTGCCGAGTAGCCACCGGCGTCGCTTCCCAGCATCTGCTGATTCGCTCTCTGACGCTTGCTTTGCCCAAAAGTCGCCATTTAGAGGAGGCAGTCCAATTTCAATCTGACGCGGTCAGCCCCTTTCGGCCTGAAGAGGTGATCACAGTCCCTCAAATCCTTTCAAAGGAACAGCAAAAGACAGAAATCTTATTCTACACCGCTCTCAGACAGCCTGTCGGAGAGGTGTTGTCGCAAATGGGCAAAATCGGGCTAGATCCCGATTCGGTCAGCGGCGTTCCCAATGCACTCGTGCAGTTTGTTCAATGGAAAGACCCCAATGTACAAGATGCTTTTATCATCCATCTAGGCTTTGCCGAATGGTCGGTAGTTTGCATGGAGAAAGGGCGCTTGAAAAAATCTTATTCTATCTTGGGCGGTAATGAAGTGCTTTTAGCAGCTCTTTGGGAAGATCGGAAAAAGATTTTACTTCCCAAAGAAGTAGAGGGAGTGGCCAAGCAGATCGATTTATTACAGTTGAAGTCCCACCTCAATCCGCATCTTTCGCAGAAACTCAATGAGATGAAGCTGGAGCTTGCCAAAGCGATTTATGCTTTTCATCGAGAAGGGGGTGCTAAGTCTTATGTATTTACCGGATGTATAGGGACTTTTGGCTACTATGTTCCGTTTCTCGCGGAGGGTTTTGCTGATCAAACAGGCCCAGAAATTCGATTGGAAGATGCGGTGGAATACGCCGTTCCTATTGGATGGGCTTTAGAGCAAAAAAGCGCTTTTTCTCTACAGCTACGGAAAGAAGAATTTTTTCCTAATCGTCTTTGGAAACAGGCAGGGTTGTGTGCGGTTGCTCTTTTTCTGACTTCTTTTCTTTTGGGCGGCGCTTTGCTTTTCTGGGAAAAAAAGAGCGCATTGCGCCGCAACGAGCGTATGTTGGAACAATTGAGTGATTTGTTAGAAGATCCTGGAGTCAAATCGAGAATCTTTGCTTCTTCAGACGCCCACGCAGTTCTTGCCAATTGGATCCAAGAAGCGTCTCTGTATGCAAAAGAGTATCCCTATATGGCGAAAGCGCCGAAAGTGTCCGCAGTCTTGGCCTGGCTTTACAGTTATCCCTACGTGGTGATTCGCGATTTCCAATATGAATTGACTCAATTTCCCCATATTGATGCAGAAGACGAGCCGTACCAAGCCAAAGTAGAGATTGCATTTGAGACAGAAAATCCCGTGAATGGGAGAAAATTCCACCAAGCTCTTTTGAAAGCACATGAATGGATCGATTTACGCCATGATGTGACTTGGTCGATCTTGGAAAATGGATATCGGGCATCTTTCATTCTCAAAAATCGGGAGGCGTATGCTCCTTGATCGGATCGGTCGGATTTGCTTTGCGCAAATGCGCCCCTTATTTTTCTTTGTGTTGACGCTGTTGCCTTTGCTTTTGAGCACGCTTTATGTGGTATTTCAAAGTGTTGAGACAAGACAGCTGGAAGAGCAATTTTTAGGTTCTTTGCACAGCGGGAAAAAAGCATTGCAGAGGAAAGCTTTGCAAGAAAAATTTATTGCGCGCTATGGAGCTGCTGACCCCTATTTCCTCGAACAGCAAGTAGAGACCCTCCATTTTTTGGAAAAAGAACGCTCTGAACTCAAGCGCCTTCTTCATCATCCAGCTGTTGCACAAAAGGATCTCATCGCGGAAAGGCTTGCGTTTTTAGACTCGAAAGACAACCAGATTGTCTTTGAAGAACAAAATCTTCGCACTTCTAGTGCTATTCGGGAAGCAGAAGAAAAGATGAGACACACAATCGAGCTGGATAGTGACGATTTGCAAAAATTGTTGGCGATTCTTGAGGATGTTTCGGTTGGAGAATTTCATCCGCTTTCCCATGCTCCCCAGATTCTCATCCGGAGGTTTCATCTCCAAATGCAAAGAACGCCTGTCCAATCGGAAGTTTTGTCTCTGGATATGGGGTTATTGAAAAGGGAATTTACAAAATGAAAAAACGATCGATTTACCGCTGCTATGGAGTATGGCCACTGGTGCTTTTTCTTCTCACTGCGGGGTGTTACCGTTCCGATTGGGGAGCAGATCCCCTTGTGGCGATACAAATCTACGACCGAAACGGGATGAATGAGACAATCAGCAACTCGGATCGGTTGCAGGTATATGAAAAGGCTGATTTTCTCTCTTCTCAACCCTATCAAAAAGTACTTCGCGTCTATCGGAAAGAAGGAAAAAGTCATTCCAAAATCACCACATACCATCCGAACGGCTCGATTTGGCAATATCTTGAAGTAGAAGAAATGAGGGCCAATGGTGCGTATAAAGAGTGGCATCCCAATGGCCATTTGAAAGTCGAAGCCGCAGTGATAGGAGGCACAGCTGATGTAGCCGAAGGATCGCAGCGCGATTGGCTTTTTGATGGAATTTGCCGTGCCTGGAATGAGAAAGGGGTGATCATAGCTGAAGTTCCTTACAATAAAGGCTCTCTAGAGGGAACCTGCACCTATTACTTCGACAATGCACAGATTAAAAAACAACTCATCTATGTGCAGAATGAGCTGGAGGGCGTTGTTATGGAATACCATCTCAATGGCATTCCCAAAGCGCTGACCCATTTTCAAAAAAATCTGCAAAAAGGGCCGAGCGTAGGATATTTTGAATCAGGAGAAACGGCCTGGGAAGAGACATGGGATGATGGACTTCTGGTCGAAGGAGCCTATTTCAATCGACACAAGCAGCTGCTTGCTACAGTCTCCAAAGGCAGGGGATTCCGAGTGAGCTTTGAATCCAATGGAGCCATGCAATGGTTGGAATTTCAGCATGGATTGCCGGAGGGACACGTGAAAAATTTCACTTCCAAAGGAGAGATTCATTCTGTCTACATGGTGAAAAATGGGAGAAAACAGGGAGAAGAGACGCTCTATTTTCTCAACGCAGAGCACCTGCCTAGAATGCGACTCCACTGGGATGCAGATGCGATTCACGGCACCGTCCAGACATGGTATGAAAATGGGAGACTTCGTAGCGAACGGGAGTATAATCGGAATAAAAAGATGGGTGCCTCTCTTTCTTGGTATAAAGACGGCTCTGTGATGTGCGTCGAAGAGTATGAAAATGACGAATTGATCAAAGGGCGTTATTACAAAAAAGGGAGTCGAGAGCTCATTTCGGCGGTACAAAATGGCACCGGTGTTGCTCACCTCTATGACGAAGAGGGAGTATTACTCCGGAAGATCCAATATCAAAAGGGCAAACCCATTGATCCAGAAAGCTGAAGCGAGACAAACCTATTTATCTCTTAGAAAAACGGTGCCCCAAGAGCGTCGCAAAGAGGCAGCTGAGGCAATACGCAAACAGATTCTAGCTCGCTATAACGGAATGATTCTCTCTTATTGGTCTTTTGGGACCGAGCTGGACCTTACCTCATTGAATCAGATCCTTGCATCGGAAAAACGCCTGCTTTTACCTGGGATCCAAAGTGGGCAAATGCTTCCCTATCTTGTGAAGGAGCCTGCCACGCAACTCCACCACTACCGTGCACGGATCTTAGAACCCGATCCTGCACAATGCCAGGTTGTGGAGACAAGGCGCATTGATGTGATCTTGGTGCCAGGTCTGGCGTTTGATCGGGAGCGGTATAGGTTGGGATATGGAGAAGGATGGTATGACCGATTCCTAGCTCAGGGCACAGGGATCCATTCAGTAGGAGTTGGCTTTACAGAGCAGCTCTCTGCCTCTCTTCTGCCTCGAGATCCATGGGATAGGCCCGTTCAAGAGCTTCTGCTTACTTAGAAACCTGCTTAGACTTTTGTAGGCTTGAGGCGGGAGGCTTTTCTGATGATTTAGGTTTGGGAGCGCAGTAGTGTAGTCCCGACCCTTCGCTGGCGGAGACAAAAGCCCCAGGAGAGACCCCTGAAACAATCGAGTAATACCCCTCTGAGGCGCATTGCCAAGCCACCGAATAGGGAGTGAGAGAAATATCGGGAGTGCCTGGGCTTTCCCAGTCAGTAGGGTTCAGGTTCGTTGTAAAATTGCGCTGCTGTCCCGGCTGCAGAGTCACTTGCCCTAAATAGGAGCCGTCTGATGCTTGTACAATGGCAGTCAAGATAAAGGGAGAATCATTGTACAGAAACACGCTGCTTGTATTGGGGCTGCTGTAAAGCCAGATGGGCAGCCACACCAAAAATGTTATCTTTCCCAGTAAGCCCAGCGAAAATCGAGACCACCTGTCGGAGAAAGAGAGACCCCTTTCAGTCCTTCTTGCACTAGAAAATTCATTGCGAAGTGATAAATCGGGATGATCGGCATCTGATCCATCAGAATTTTTTCGGCGGCATGCAGGCATTGTCTTCTCTCCCCCTCTTGCCTACATAGCGAAGAGCGCATTAAAAGATCAATGTACCTCTCGTTTTCCCACTGGGTGTTATTCGTGCCCACCTCTTTTGTCTTGAACACGTCGAGAAAATTGATCGGATCATTGAAATCAGCTGTCCAAGAACCTAACGCCAGTTCGAACTCTTTCCGAGAGACTCGCTGGAAGTAGATTTTCGATTCTACCGGTTCTAAAATCACAGAGATTCCAAGAGCTTTTTCCCATTGCTTTTGGATCGCTTGGGCAATCGCTATATTCCGATCGCAATTGACAAAACTGAGCGTGATCGGAGGGAGCTCCGAGGCCTGCATTCTCCATTCATTGAGCGCCCCTTGCAAAAGAGATCGAGCCATATCGACATCGCCATCGGGGAAATAGCCGTGCTGGGACAGTCCCATCCCAGGAGGAACAAGAGCAGTGGCTGGTTGGTGTCCTCCTTGCAGGATATGTTCTGTAATTGCTTTGCGATCAATGGCAATCGATAGAGCTTGTCTGAGTAAGACATTGGTGAAAGGGGGTTTTGCAGTATTGACTCGAAGAAAAGAGGTGGCCAAGAAGGGTGTTGTGTGCAGCTGTTCTTTTTCTCTCAAACTCTGAATGGCATCGGCCGGAATAGTGGACAAAGGCGATCCCGTCCAGGCGAGCTTCCCCTCTTCAAAGAGGCGTATTGCTGTGTCAGGTGCTGTAACGCAGAACTCGATCTTCTCCAAACGGACACCATCGGCTTGCCAGTATTCACTATTCTTTTCTAAGAGAAGAGCATCCGTATGGCGCCATTCTTTTAAAGTGAAGGGTCCATTGGAAATCCATTGCGTTGGATCCAAGTCCCATTGGTTATTTTCTTTGGCAAATTTTCGATGTACGGGAAAATAGGGAGTCATGGAGACGAGCTCTAGAAAATAAGGAATGGGCGTTTCTAGTTCCACGACGAGAGTCAGAGCATCAGGGGTCTGCACCCCTAAAGAATCTACGGAGAGCTCTCCTTTTTTGATGCTCTGCGCATTGCGAATGGGGAACAGGTGATAGACAACATCAGAAGGGAAACGAGGATCTAACATCGTTTTCCAGCTGCTCGCAAAGTCATAAGAGGTCACTTCATCGCCATTAGACCATTGCGAATCGCGCAGATAAAACGTGTAACGCGTCCCATCTTCGGAAATGTCGATTTGCTTGGCTATTGCAAGCTCGGTCGTTCCCTCCTTCGAGCTGCGAGTCAATCCCTCGAAGAGCATGCGAATCAAAGTACAACTCGTCAAATCGCGCGCTTTTCTCGGATCTAAAGTACCGGGCTCAGGAGAGAGATTGAGTGAGACAGTTTGAGTTTTGGGGAGCATGGTTCCTAGATTTTTCTGACAGCTTGAAAAACAAAACAAGGAACATAAACAGACGGCGAAAAATGTTCTCATACGACCTCATCTTCGCGTATTATGCTATCACAAATGAGACAATGGATCCAAATAGCTACTGCAGCGCCTATCTTAAACACCTCTCGCTTTCGCTTCGCATTTGGGGGAGCCTCCGGAACGGAAATTCCTCTCAACGAAAAGGGGCATCCCTATTGCTTTGAATGGGTAGCGCTTGCGGGGATGCAATTTGAAGTGGCTGAAACAGTTCTTTCTGATGAAGGACGCCCGATCTACCGATTACTTTGTCCTAATTATACGAGCGCTCCGAACTATCTCGACGCCCGTTTTGCAACAAAGCTGGAGGAAATAGAGTCTTTTATCTGGCCTAGTCGCGATCAGATCCTTCGGCAGATGGAAGCATTGATTGGTACCCCGTATGTATGGGGTGGAAATTGGAGCTATGGAATTCCCGAGCTGTTGGCATTCTATCCGCCACAAGGGACTATTGATCCGAAAACGGAAGTATATTGGACATTGAAAGGGATTGATTGCTCCGGATTGCTTTTCCAAATTCTCCGAGGGCAAGTGCCTCGCAATAGCAGCGAGCTATTGCAATATGGAAAGGAAGTTCCCATCGACCTTCACAATATTGCACAAATCTTAGATAAACTAAATCCTCTCGATATTTTACATTATCCCGGTCATGTCATTTTTGTTTTCGACAAACAACACACGATTGAAAGTAAATCGCCATTTGGTGTGGTCCAACGCAATACAAAACAGCGCCTCGAAGAAATTTTCGATGAAAAACGTCCACTGTCAGTGCGTCGATTTTTGTGATCTATCTTCAAGATATTGAGCATCGTAAAGCATGATGCGAACTATTTTTTCGCCATTTTTCTTGATTAAATTCGCAAGTTGCGCTTAAGATTCGTAGTGTAAACTGAATTCGTTCAGATGATGCTGAAATTATGCGTTGTTTGTGCGAGAGCTGAGCACAGGCGTCAGCTAAAAACTACTGATTCGTCCAACATGGAGAGCAAAAAAATGAATTTTCTGAAAAATACAACGCCATGGGTTGCGGCATCTGTTTTTGCTGTCGCGTCACTCTTTGGCCAAGACAAAACTTCTGATAAAAAGAAGGAAGCGCGCAGCTTTGAACAAGGACAAGACATCCTGAAAGCGCAAATGTCTCCCAACTACACAGCACCTGCAACAACGCAAGTGCGTGGCGCATGGGACTTTTTCGTAACTGGCAGTTTTATCTACTGGCAGCCTACTGAAGATAACCTCGAATACGCAGTGACCAATAAGAATTATCAAGGAACCATTGCTCTGAACTCTACTGCTGGTAATGGTGCCCTCACTTCCGGGATCACTGGCAATTGGGTAAAGCAAGACTTTCAATTCCAGCCAGGATTTAAAGTAGGACTGGGAATGAATAGCGAGCATGATGATTGGGATGTGTTTGCAGAATACACATGGCTCCGTGATCGTTCTCACTCGACAACCAATGGCCCAATTACTGGTGACCTAGTTGCAACAAGAGGCTTTGCTGTTAACAGCTCTGGTACTGCTGTAGCTAACGTCTATCAGACAGCTACGCAGACATTCAACTGCAACTTCGACCTGTTGAATTTCGAAATGGGACGCAGCTGCTATTTAGGCAGAGCTCTTACAGTTCGTCCAGCAGTCGGTGTTCGTGGTACTTTGATCAGACAAAAGTTGCATACTGTCTATGTCAACAACAACATCGTCATAAACAGTGCAGTGCCTGGTAAAGCAACCTATCAAGGCTGGAACCACTCTTGGTCCGTAGGTCCTCGCTTCTCTTTCAACACCAATTGGTTGATGGGAGGC
>JACQAR010000028.1 GCA_016194825.1 Chlamydiia bacterium | reverse complement strand
CCAAAGAAACCATCACCGCGCTGCATGGGAAAAAGCTGCTCATGTATACCTGCGGCCCTACGATCTATGATTTTGCCCACATAGGAAATTTTAGGACCTATGTATTTGAAGATGTTTTGAGAAGAACGCTCCAATTCTTCGGATTTACGGTAGAGCAGGCGATGAACCTCACCGATGTGGATGATAAGACGATCCGAGGGGCGATTGCCAAGGGGATTTCATTGCACGAGTATACAGAGCCGTTTCGGATCGCCTTTTTTGAAGATCTGAAGAAGCTCTCGATCGAGCCAGTAGAACACTATCCTGCAGCTACCGACTACATTCCTCATATGATTCGCTTGATCGAGCGGTTATTGGACAAGAAGATAGCCTATAGAAGTCCCGATGGAAGTATCTATTTTTCGATCCGCCATTTTCCCCGTTATGGACGGTTGTCTCATCTGCATCTCGACGAGCTGCAAATCAATGCTTCGGGGGATAACTTAGCCGATGAGTACGACAAGGACAATATTTCCGATTTTGTTCTTTGGAAGGCGTATGATCCAGAGCGCGATGGAAAGATCTTTTGGGAGAGCCCTTTTGGCCCTGGGCGTCCTGGTTGGCATATTGAGTGTTCTGCAATGGCCATGGAATTATTAGGAGAGACGATCGACATCCACTGCGGGGGAGTCGATAATATGTTTCCGCACCATGAAAATGAGATTGCGCAGTCGGAAGGATGCACAGGTCATGCTTTTGCCCGGCATTGGGTGCATGTGGAGCATCTTTTAGTCGATCACAAAAAGATGTCGAAGAGTTTGGGCAACTTCTACACGCTGCGCGATCTACTCAAGAAAGGATATAGTGGAGAGGAAGTGCGCTATTTACTTCTCTCCTGCCACTATCGGCAGCAGCTCAACTTCACGATGGCCAGCCTCGATGCGGCGCGCTCGAGTTTGCAAAGGATCGATGCCTTTGTGGTCCGCATGCGCGAGATAGAAAGGGCAAAAAAAGAGGGGAGAGCGGCTGGTTTGTTGCTCCAGACGGCAGCCGAACGTTTTGAGGCGGCTTTAGCCGATGATATCAATATCTCGGCAGCGCTTGCGGCTCTTTTCGATTTAATTCGGGAATGCAACGGCTTGGCTGACGGGCAAAAACTCGGTAGCAATGAGGCGATAGAGGTGCTGGAGCTTTTGAAGAAATGGAACCAGGTTCTGGCTGTTTTGCCTCTGCATAAACACGGAGAAGAGGTACCGGACGAACTCCTGGAGTTTTTGAGGAAACGGGAGAAGGCGCGTCAGGAGAAAAACTTCCGAGTCAGCGACGAAATGCGCGATGCCATCGCTGCGCGGGGCTATCTCATCGAAGATACCCCTATTTGCATGCCGGGTTAATACCACAGAGATCGAAACCACAGAGAAAAAATGCTCCTCTGTGGTGTAGCTTGTATGGTATTAGCAGCAGCCGCAAGAATGGGCGTGGGTCAGCATTTCACAGATCTGGAAGCGATTCCCATCGGGATCGACCATCGTCTGCATTTTTACGTGACCGGGTACTTCCAACATCTCCCCTTCACATTTAGCCCCTTTTTGCAGCATCTCTGCCTTGGATTTTTCAAGCTGAGAGACGGTGAAGGTAATCACCGCATTTTGTCCCGCTTTCACTGTTTCTTGGGGACTTTCTTGCGCGATGCCGAGGCGTAGGCCACCGGCATAACCCTCTAACTCTGCCCAGCCATACTCTTCGTTGTGCTCAGCTAGTTTCAATCCGACGACTTCCGTGTAGTAACGGATGGCTTCTTTGAGGTTTTTAACGACGATCCAAGCAAGACCGATTTCTTTGATTTTCATACGAACCTATCCTTATTCTGGGCGAGTAAGTGGGAAGAAAAGCACATCGCGGATCGAGTCAGCATTCGTCAAAAGCATGACGAGGCGATCGATCCCAATGCCAACTCCTCCGGTGGGTGGCATTCCTTGGCACATGGCCTCGATGAACTCTTCATCGAGCGGATGCGCTTCTTGGTCTCCCGCTTCTCTTTTTTCCACCTGTTTTAATAGCAGTGTTCGCTGCAGCTCCGGATCGTTGAGCTCAGTATAGGAGTTGCAGATTTCTCGACCGCAGATGAAGCTCTCAAAGCGCTCGACCAGCCCCTCTTCGCGTAAAATGGGATTGCGGTGGGGTTTGCAGAGGGGGGTCGTCTCGATCGGATGGTCGATGATGTGGTGGGGTTGGATCAGATGGGGTTCTACCAATTCTCCGAATAGGAGCGCGATCAGAGCCCCGCGAGTGGCGCTGTGTATTTTTTTTGGATCGAGGTGGACCTGTTTGAGGAGGAGATGTTTCATTTCGTCCTCTGACATTTTTTCGATGTCGAGATGAGCATAGGTGCGTATGGCGTCTTTCATGGAAAGACGTTTCCAGGGCGCTTTCAGCTCGATCACATGGGCGGTGGCCTCTCCTTCTGGCATCACGCGGATTTTGGTATCGCCGTACAGCTCTAAGGCAATGGATTCAAAGAGTCCCTCGGTGAATTGCATCATGTCGTTGTAGTCCCATCCTGCAGCATAAGCTTCCAGCATGGTGAATTCGGGATTGTGAGTCCGGTCGATGCCTTCATTGCGGAACACTTTGCCGATCTCATAGACGCGCTGCATGCCGCCAATGATCAGTTTTTTCAGCGAAATTTCTAGCGAGATGCGCAGATACATCTCCTGATCGAGGGCGTGTAAGTGGGTGGTAAAGGGTTTTGCTTCAGCGCCGCCGTAGGTATTTTGCACAACCGCTGTTTCTACTTCTTCAAAGCCTGCTGCTTCAAAGTAATTGCGCAGCGACAGTAAAATGCGGGAACGTTTCCGGAATCGTTCTAAAGATTCAGGATGCGTGATGAGATCGAGCCAACGCTTCCGATAGCGGATGCCTTTATCGGCCAGTCCACTGTGTTTGTCGGGCAATGGGAGTAAGGACTTGGCGAGCAGCGTCATCTTTTTCACAAAGATGGTTGGCTCTCCCCTCTGGGTCTTGAAAAAGTGTCCTTCAATGCCGATGATATCGCCGAGATCGAGTTTTTTCTCGATGAATTTCATCGCGGTGAGCTCTTCAGTTGGCTGCAGACCCTTCACTTCCGTGAGGTCGCGGTTGAACATCACTTGGATGCGTCCTGTCTCATCTTGGATCTGGGCAAAGGCGTTTTTTCCCATGGCCCGGAAGAGGACGAGGCGTCCTGAAGCGAAAACATGGGGGGTTTTGCCTGCTGCTGCCCCATCAAAGTGCCCCTCTTCTTTTTCGGCGAGCAGGGTGATTTCTGACGCTTTTTGGGTTTGGACATACTTATGAGGGAAAGGGTCAATGCCTAACGTGCGGATTTCTGCGAGTTTGCGGCTTCGGTTTTGGAACTCTTCATGGGCATGATATTCAGGAGCAGAAAGGGCATTCATAAACAATCATGGTACCCTTGGGTCGGGTTTTTGTCTATGGAATATTTGTAATAACAGTGCAAAAAAAGGTAGGATAATTTTTAATCATAAACTCACTAACCGTAACTCTTCTCTGCGATCTCTCTAGCCTCTGCTACCCGCGTTTCGCGGGCTCTGCGCTGATATCATTTCGAGCCGCATTTGCCTACACAGACTGATAAAATTCATCAGCGCAGAGCGCGCTGACGCGCGTGGCAGAGAGTAGAGAGGACGCAGAGAAAAACGGAAGAAAACCAACTTTTGGATCCCACTAACTTAACCGGAATTGCACCACTATTTGTAATATGCTAGCATTTAATCTGTTAACAGTGACTCTGAATGATAACATATGAGATGTTATAATAAAGGTTATTAATTACAGTATGTTGTATCACTCCAAAAATTATAATCGGGGGTTTGGGGCTTCCCCGACATTGTATCGTTAGCTGCGCCTCGCAGCGTTTATCGTTAGCCACGCTTCGTGGCGTGATCATTTCCCTTGTTTTGGACACGACGCACTTGTGGGCAACGTTCAACTCCAAGACTTCAAGACAGTCTTGCTGATCGTGAAGATCAACGATAAAAACGATGAAACGATAGGAACGATGAGAAAATAAATATCATTACTTATCGTGCTTCTAGAAAAAAGTTCGGGCGGCCTTGGAGAGCAATCGTCAGCCGCCCGAACACCTAACCGAGGTAATATTAGGAGGTTTACAGGTTAGAAATTGTAGGAAGCCAACAGTCGGCCGCCTGCGTTCATGAAATTCTTGGATACATCGAGTTCTTGGAAATAAGGCTCGAATGTAAAGTCCCAAGAATGTGCATTGTTGAGATGCCATGTGAGCGGAACGTCCACTTCAAATCCCCACTTAGGATCATCCCAAGAGGTAGTGGTGAGTTTCCCTGCGACATGCGCTCTATCGTAGAAAGAATAGAGAGCTTTGCCAACGACTCCCAGGGCAAAAGTGTCTGTCACATCGTGCTTCGATTTGAAGCCGGCTGTTGCATAGACAAAATCATTGGAGAAATCTTGGTTTGCAAACGGACGGGTATAGTACCAACCAATCCCGACAAAAGGAGAAAAGTTGGAGCGCGGTCCGTCTACTGCAAAAGAATAGCCAAAACGCTGCTCTGCGTTGGCCACTAAAGAGGTGCGCTTTGTTTTGCTGGTAGTGACGGAAGCAATTGTGCTCTCATCATCTACTTGTCCTGCGGAAAACATCGCATCTGTGCCAGAGTAGAAGTAATCGGGTCTTACATACTCATAGCGAAGAGCGGCTCCGCCAAATACGCCATTGGATTTCGCTTCTGTATTTGTGGCTTCGTGCTTCTCATCGAAATGTTGCCAAAATACAGTCGGTCCAAAACTCAATTGATTGTAGTTTTCTGCTGCTTTCAACTTGCGTTCTGTTGGCGCAATTGGTGCATCAGAACTGTTTGCAAATGCTGTTGTTGCAATTGCAATCGCATAAATCGCTAGTGACTTCATAAGTCTCCTTTTTTGTGACAACGAACTCATCATCGCTTAACTCCATCTTTAAATCAACTTAACAAAAATGTTGATATGACAGAAAAGATTTCGGCCTTCATTTGTCAAAAAAGGGGCGGCGTGTTAAAGGTGCGAAAAGAGACAGTGAGGAATATACGATGAAAAAAGTAGACACTATTGCAATCATTTTGATTCTGATCAGCGCGTTCAATGCAGGGCTGGTGGGATTTGTCGAGTTTGATTTGCTCGACTTTTTGATTTGTCCGGGTTGGCTGCTGAGATTTTTTGATGCGCTCGTGGGCATTTCAGCGATCTACACCGTAGTCAACTGGCACACGATCCGTCACCGCTGGAAGAACTAAGAGTCTGTCGTTGAAACAGGCTTCGTCGCTTTTGCGGATTATTTTGGCCGCTTTTCGCTTTCTGGGACGCGAGGATCGAGCCACTTCGCCATTTCGGGGTGGTCGGTCAGTTCTCTTAGGATTTGATTGAGCAAGGGATCGGAGAGGTCGGGGTCCACTACTGCATCCCTGAGATCGAGCAGCGTCCATTTACCATCGATTTTTCCCCAATTGGATCTTTTTGGGTCGATGGGAATTCCTTGCACTCCTCCTATCCCTTTGTATTCATAAGCAGCTTTTAAAGCTTGTTGCACGGCATACAAAAAAGAGCCGGGTTGAGGGACTTCAAAAGGCTGAGTCTGAAGGTAATAGTCTTCGAGCTTATTGGTGGTGGTATCAGTCGCTTTTTGTACGATGAGGGCGTAGTGAGGAATGTATTTTTTGACCCAGTCCGTTAAGAGCTTGAGCTTGTCTGCATGGAATGCGGGATTTTTAATAATTTTATCCAATTCCCCGCGTCTTTCATCATCTGTCTGGAGTATGTCGTCAAAGCTCCGGATTTGGGCACAGGGGATTTTTGTTTCTTTGACTTGCATGTACTGGAGCAGGAGAGCCCCCCACCTTTCTGCTGTTTTCGAACTGTTCATTTCCGATGCCAGTATCTCAGGTCGACAGAGCTTGAGAACGTATTTGTCTGACTCAACAAGTAGATAGACGTTATGGTATTCTCCGGAACCTAATAGCTTCTTTTTTGTTAGAGTCGTCAGTGGTCCAGAAAGCGTCGTCTCAAATCTTACAAGCTCGGTAAGCTCACAAGTCTTCTCCACAAATGAATTGGCTAGTTGTCTCGGTTTTTTCACAAGAAGCGGAGGCGGATTATAGCTCGAGGCGCTGGGCCGGAACACCTCAAAGGCAGACACATCTGGTAAGACTGCAGGGGTGGGTGTTGAAGAGGGGGCGGGGTCGCTAGTCGGAGCTGGAGATGGGGCGTGTGCCTGTTCCAGTTGCGTCCCTGTTCGTTTCACTAAGAAAAGCGATGGCACTTTTGGTAGCACTCCGGACGCTGCTGCTTGCGTTGCAGATGCCGCTTTATTTACAGTTCCCAAAACCAACTGTCTCCCCGTCAGTGCGGTAGAAGAGAGCAGCGATGGGACTCTTTGTAGCAATCCGGATGCTGCTGCTTGTGCTGCGGATTCCCCGCCATTTTCATTTCCCGCAATCGCACGTCTAATCAGCAGTCCTGTAGAACGTGGAGCTGGGGTGGCGGGTAACAGCGAAGGTGCTTGCGAAGATAGCGGTCCAAAAATGTTCATGCGAATAGAATAATTCGTTCGCATGTTAATTTCTATTTTTAATAAAAAGTTGATAATGGATCTATATCAATTTTAAATTTTGATTGTATGTTATTTAACGGGTTGTTTATTGATAAAACTTTTTTCGCTTTAATGATGAATTGATAGTAGTACTGATTTGAAATTTTTGGATGACCAGAAGTTGTGACTGGAAGCGCCTGAATTTCAGAGCATTGGGAAAGAATGTGAAAGACAGCGTGGGCTTGTTCCTCTGCTTTTTGGGGATCCGTGTGGCTAAAGACGAGCTTGACTAGGTGGCAAAAGGGGGGGTAGAGAAATTGTTTTCTTTCAGCAAGCGCTGCCTCATAAAAGGCTTCATAATTTTGGGAAGCGGCGAAGTGTAGGACAGGATGTTCGGGCAGAAAGGTCTGAAAAATCACTTCACCCGGCAGCTGGGATCTGCCAGCTCTTCCGGCGACCTGTGTGAGAATTTGGAAGGCCCATTCTGTGGAGCGAAAATCGGGGATCATGAGCGCAGAGTCGGGATTGAGCACTCCGACGAGGGTCACTGCGGGGAAGTGAAACCCTTTGGCGATCATCTGGGTCCCGATGAGGACATCGGCTTTGTGAGAGCGGAATTGTTTGAAGAGATCTTCGTGGCTATTTTTCTTCCGGGTCGTGTCGCGATCCATCCTGAGGGTGCGGATGTCGGGGAAAATGGCGTGGAGCGATCGTTCCACGTGTTCGGTGCCAAATCCTTTGAAGGAAAGAGACTCTACAGCGCCGCAAGAGGGACACGTGCGATGGACGGGGCTCTGGTAATCGCAGAGATGGCAGCGGAGGTGATGTTCTTGGCGGTGGAAGGTGAGGGCCAGATCGCAATGGGGACATTTGGAGATAGCGCGGCACTGGGCGCAGACTTGTTGTCGGTGGTAGCCCCGTTTGTTGAGAAAAAGGAGGGTTTGTTCTCCTTGTGCGAGTCTTTGTTCGATTTTATCTAGCAGTTGTGGGGAAAAATGGGTAAAGCCTTGGGCGATTTGCCTTGCTTGTTTCATATCGACAATCTGGACAGTGGGGAGAGTTGCTGCATTGGCGCGCAGCTGGAGTTTATGGAGCCGGTATTTGCCGATATCGGCGTTGTAGCGCGATTCGATGGCGGGTGTGGCGCTGCCGAGGAGGGCCACTGCTTGTTCGATATGGGCCCGTTTGATAGCGACATCGCGCGCCGAGTAACAGGGGCACTCTTCGCTTTGTTTATAAGAGCCGTCGTGCTCTTCGTCAACGATGATGAGGCCTAGTTTCTGGATAGGGCAAAAGACTGCGGAGCGTGCGCCGATGGCGATCCGGATTTTGCCGCTGCGCAGCTCTTCCCAAGCGTGCGTTCTCTCTCCTAAGGTTCTGCGGTGGTGGAGAATGGCGATTTTTTCGGAGAAGCGAGAGCGAAACCGCTCAATGGTCTGTGAGGTGAGGGAAATTTCGGGGACGAGTAGGATCGCGTTTCTTCCCAGATCGAGTGTTTTTTGGATTGCTTGGAGATAGATCTCGGTTTTCCCGCTCCCGGTGATCCCTTGGATGAGGTGGGTCTCGTAGCATTGTTTCTCTAACGAGGCTGCGATGGCATCAAAGCAGCTTTGTTGTTCGGGATTGAAATTTTTTGCTTGCGTGGGGAAAAACTCTTCTTCGAGGAGGAACTCTTCTGTGGTGAGAATGCTTTCGATGGCAATCCATTTGTCCTGGAGCAGTGGTTTGAGTGTGGCTTTTGAGACGTGCAATTCGGCAAAGAAAATGCCGCGCGTAGTTGCGAGGAGTTGCTCTAAAACGGTAGCTTGGGGGGTGTTTCTGTTTTTTTCAATATAGCTGAGAGCTACTTCTTTACTTTTGAGGAGGGTGACCCAGAGTTGTTTTTTGGGCTGAACCTCTTTGCGGATGTGGGGTGGGATGAAGCATTTCAATACTTTTTGTAGCGGTGTAGCGTAGTAGTGGGACATCCATTGTGCGAGTTTCCACTGCGAGTCGGAAAGCTCTTTTTCAGAAGAGAGGAGGCGGAGGATGGATTTGACTGTGGGCCACTGGGTATGGGATTTGACCTGGGTGATGGTCCCCTTTTTTACAGAAGTTTTGAGGGGAACTTCTACGCGCACGCCGATCTGTGCGTCTTGTTGCCAGGCGAGGGGCACTTCGTAGTCGAGCGGTTTGGTGAGGCTTTGGTCGAGGACGACCTCTACGAAGAGGCGAGGGTTTGACATAGTGCCTTCCAGAGAGATCGCTTGAGAAGAGGGTCTTTGAGATAGAGAGTAAGATCAGGGAGAAGAAAGAGTGGCACTTTTCCTAAAAAGCGTTTGGAAGAGGCCGGGATTTCCCGAAAATGGCGCATCAGTTCGCTCAATTGCCAGAGCGTATAGTCGCAGCAGAGGATCCATTTGAGATCGGGGACAGAGAGAAATGCCTCCCATTGTTTTTCTTTTTCAATCCCATCCACAACGATGAGTTTTGCTGAGCCAAAGGAGAGGTCGATGGCACGTGCCATGTGTTCGAGGAATTTTTTGTGCTCCGGTGGCTCTGCATACGATAGAATCGAGATGGGGGCCGATTGGTTTTTTGTTTTCCAGCGATGGGCGATTTTCTGGGCTTGGGAATCGTTCGGAATATCGGCAATGAGAGGAAAGTGGGGGGCGATTTTTTCGAAGATGAGCCGGATTTCGGAGCGGATGGGAGCTGGAGGGGGAAGAGGTGGGGGTTCTTCTAGCGCTATTTTCTTGGAGGGTGGAAGCGGGGGTGCAACTGGGGTAGCGAGGAGGGGTGGGGGTGGTGTCTCTATAGGAGGCGGTGTTTTTGCTATAATGGGTGGGGGGCGGCGTGTGGTTTTTTTATAGTGTTTGCGAAAGAAGTCGGCCTCTTCAGGGGAAGCCAAGATCGGTCCTTTGTGGTTTTGCAAAACCGTAAGGAGCTGGCGTGTTAGCTGCAGAGCGTAGGACTTTGCGCTAGGCATGCTTCCTCTTCTTCTAGTTCATGCTCGAGGATGTCCAGAAGAGGTTCTTTTTCCTCATAGAATGCTGAAAATCCTCGCCTTGTAAATCCCTCACAAATGGCGGTCCGCAAAAGAGAAAATCCATTGGGAGAGAGTGCTTTCAGCAAATGTTCAATCGTTCCCTCTCCTAGATAGGCGTTGAGTTTTTTCCGGTTTTCAATCAGATGGATGAGAACATTTTCGTCGGTGCGAGATTCAATGAAATTAGGGGTCAGGCTCTGAAAGAGTTGTCTCATTTTATCTGTCAATTCTTCATATATTTCTAGACAGTAGGCAAATATCGCATCGAGCGGGTGGAGGGCCGGTGTTCTTTTCCAGGCGACCATTTTTGAACGGAATCCCAAAATCAATCTGCGCGTCTCTTCCATCACCATCGGAGTGAGTTCATTTGCTGCTCCAGATGCTTGTAGCAAGATTTCGCAATAAAAGCAAAGCAGGTCAAATAGGCCTCGTTTACGAACCCAGCGCGATGCTACAGAGAGCAGGTAAAATTTATCTACAAAGCTGAGCACTTCGGTCATCTCGTCGGATAGGTGGGCTCCGCGCAGGGTATTGGTGATAAAATCGGGGAAGGTTGCCAATAGCTGATTTGCTTCTTGGAATTCTTTTAGCACAAAGAGGAGACTTAGCGAGCGGGTTGCACTTCTTCCTAGGTTTGGTGGTAGCTCAAAAACGGGCATAATCTCAAGAGATCTACTTTAAAGAGAGTCCAGTGAATTTTGCAAGGAAAGGATAATTGAGCCAATTGCAAAACTCATTTACCCGGCAAAATCGCCCTTTTGTGGCCATTGCCGTTCCTTTTCCTCACCCAACCCACTAGGGGTTGGCCTCGTCAAATGAACCGTGGCAGCTTTGCTGCCACTCGGAACTGGCCTC
>JACQAR010000006.1 GCA_016194825.1 Chlamydiia bacterium | reverse complement strand
GTCATCTTGCCCCTTCCTCATGATCCTGGAGCCATTGCTTTGGCAAAAAACCTTGCAGAATGGCTTGAAGTTCCCTATGTGTTTCCCTTTGACCGCTGGTCACGCACTCTTCTGGAAGAAGCATTGCCGGAAGAGGCGACGCTACTTGTGATTGATGGCAAAACACCCATCCCTGTGCTCAAAGAGTATGAGATGGAACTTGCAGAAGCTTTTCCAAAAAAATGTTTTCTATTAAGCTGGTTTGACTATGATTTGGGCATTCATCATTCTGATTTTTCTAGCCGGCTTGCTCTATATGGGATCTCACCTGGTGCCGCAGGAACAGGTATGGATCGTGGAAAGTCTCGGCAAATACAGCCGCTCATTGAAAGCGGGCCCAAACTGGATCATTCCCTTCATGGATAAAGTAGCCTATCGCCATTCCTTAAAAGAGGAAGCGATTGAGGTTCATGAGCAAACTGCGATTACACAAGATAACGTAAGCGTGATGCTCGATGGGATTGTGTACATCAAAGTGATCAATCCCATTGCAGCTTCCTACGGCGTGAAAAATCCGATCTATGCGCTGACACAACTCGTACAAACCACGATGCGTTCTGAGATTGGTAAAATCCCTCTTGATAAAACATTTGCTGAAAGAGACTCGCTCAACGCGCAGATTGTGGAAGCGATCAATCAAGCTGCTGCTTCTTGGGGCATTCAGTGTTTGCGCTATGAGATCAAAGACATCCAGATGCCAGAAGATATCCAAAAAGCGATGGAGCTGCAGATGACAGCGGAGAGGAAGCGGCGCGCTCACATCTTTGGCGCACAAGGGGAAGCGGAGGCCGTCTCTTTGCTGGCCGCTTTGCAGGTGGCAGAAAAGTACATCGAAGCGTTTCGCCATTTGGCTAAGGAGGGCAATACGATTGTTCTTCCGGCGAACCTACAGAACCCCAGCTCCATGATCACAGAAGCCATGATGATCTACGATCATCTCAAACGCCCCCGCCTCGAAGTCCCCCATAAGAACCTGTCTCAGTAGGCAATCGATAACCGTGCATATATACATTCTTTTATGTATAAAGAGAATTTCGAGAAGGAGAATTCGTGAAAACGTTCGTTGTTGGAGCCATTGCCCTTTGTTCTCTACTAAATGCCAATGAAGAGGTTGCAGCTGTTTTGAAAAGGGATTTGAAAAAGCAAGCTTCTTCGGTTTGTTCTTCTCCCAACACTTGTTGCTATGCCCCAGGGTATAATGGAGCCTTTATCAAAGAAATCTGCAACCCCATAAATCTTTCCTTCAATGGCAGCTTTATTTACTGGAAACCTGCTCAAGAAGGGATGCAGACCTATACGCTCTATTCAGCCGAATCAACAAACCCTGGACTGACTTCCGTCCTCCAAAATAACGTCTTCCAGACAGGATTCATCCAGTTCAAATACAAGCCTGGATTCCAAGTAGGATTTGAGATCGAGTCCCCTTATGACAACTGGCGAATTTATTCTGAATACACTTGGTACCATCACCAGTTTTCCGATTTTTTTAATTTTCCAGGTCCCAGCACACTCCTTTCCGGTTTTGAGGTCAGCCTGCTCCCCTTATTTTTACTGGATCCAAGTCCAATTTATTTGTTATTGCAACCTTCCACTTTGAATTCTCTTTTCGATCTGCATCTAAATTGGATTTTCTTAGAACTTGCCAGAGTCTATTATGTGGGGGATAAACTCACTCTTCGTACTCATTTTGGATTACGGGGAGATCGAAATACGCAAACAATCACACAAGATTTTAACCTTTCTCAAACGTCGGATGAACCAACTCCTGCAAACGACCGTCCCGTTTCAGGCAAGGTTAGGGAATGGTCCCATTCTTGGGCACTTGGGCCGAGGGCGGGGATTAGCGCCGATTATTTACTCCCTTATGATTTCAAAGTTTTTGGAAACCTAGCTCTCAGCCTTCTCTATGCAAAATTCTGTTTGAAAGGAAACCAAAATTCGATCTTAGTTACTCCTTTCGACACTTTTACGGAAACCGTCCGCCTTAATCCGATCACTCAGGAGACTGCAAGCCCGAACCTAGAAATGGGAATCGGGACTGGCTGGGGAAGATCTTTCTGTTCCAATGCTTTTCGCTTACAGCTTCTTGTAAGTTATGATTTAAACGCCTTATGGAATCAAAATATGTTTCTAGAATTGGATCGACAATCAACTGGAGCGGGAACTGTCAATTCTCCCCAAATCTTGTTCCACGACCTATTTTTGCAGGGGTTAACAGTTAAAGCGAGTATCGATCTCTAAGAACTGTTTTATACCATTCGCAAAAAATAAATTCATAAATTGCAGGCGTCTTTTACCTGCGCGCCTTCGCCTTCACTCGAGCCAACATAATACAAGTTGGCCTCTCGCTCCAGGCTTTGGTGCTCGGCAAAATACGCTGTGCACTTTAT
>JACQAR010000005.1 GCA_016194825.1 Chlamydiia bacterium | reverse complement strand
GGCTACCCGAGAGGTCAAATTCCCTTTTTCGATCTGCTCAATCGTGAGGGTAATCTGATGGAGGGGACGCGTCAGGAAGAACGCGAGAAAAAAAGAGGCAATACATCCGATGAGGAAAATGGGAATGGCCGTTGCCATTGCAAGATACAGAAGATGATGCATGGAGGTGGAAATCGAGCTTTTGGCTACATCCACAGCGAGGGTTGCGACATACTGGCCATGCGAATTGTGGATGGGAGCAATTCCGGTGAGCCAGGTGCCCCACGTATCAGTGATAAAATGGTCGGTGACCCAATGTTGGTCTATGTGATCCAAAATCCCATTCGTATTCGCTTCGGGCCAATAAAGAGTTTGCAGCGTGTAGATTCCTCTTCTCTGCATCTGAGAGGTATCGAGGAGAATGTCGACTTGGGATGGGTTGTTCGGGTTGCGTCGGATGATGTAAATGGAACCAATATCAATGCCGAGTTTTTGCTCAGTTTTTTCGATTTCCAGCAAGGGATGCAAAATAGGCTCGAGATCTTGTGGTTGGACTCTGGGCTCTTCTAAAATCTGTTCCAATTGATTGCCGCGGATGGTTTCGGCAATGGATGCTGCAAAGGATTTTGCCTGGCTTTTATACTCATTGAGTAAAAGCGTTTTGATGTCGTAGTAAAACCAGACTCGTGCGGCAATGCCCCAGATGAGCCAAATTCAGAGCAATCTTTGTTCTATACTTCAATGGCGAAAGCTCCGATAGGGGTTTTTCTTTCCAGTAGTTTCAATTCACCCAAAGAGCGCATTTTGAACTGGCCACTGATGGCTTTAGCGGTGGTCTCGCTCACTAAAATCGGAACTTTTTGCTCTTTGGTTGCCTGTTGCATGAGATGGGCGATATTCACCGTATCTCCAATCGCTGTATATTCCATCCGCAGCTCAGAGCCCACATTGCCGACAATGGCCAGACCAGTGTGGATCCCAATTCCGAACTCGAGCGTAGGACGTCCTTCTTGTCCCCATTTTTGATTGAGTTTTTGCAGCGCTCGATACATATCAATCGCCGTTTTTACGGCCTGCTTTTCTTGCTGCGGATCATTAAGCGGCGCGCCAAATTCCGCTAAAATGCCATCTCCGAGAAATTTATCGAGAGTGCCGTTGTTGTCAAAAATGATGGCGAGCATCTGCTCTAAAAATTCATTGAGCAAGCAGACAAGCTCTTCGGGAGCTAACCGCTCTGATAGGGCTGTAAACTGTCGAATATCACAGACCAAAACAGTGATTTTTTTTCTTTCCCCTTTGATCAATGTGCTCACATCAGAAAGCAAGATTTGCTCCATGACGTGTTTGGAGACATACCGAGCAAAATTGAGCTTGAGCCTCTCATTTTCTTTGAGCCCTTTTTCCATGGCATTGATCGCGCAAGCCAGTTGGCCAAATTCATCGTTCCGATCGACATCAATGTGGAATTTGAGGTTCCCGTGCCCAATTTCATCGACTCCTTCGATCAACATATCTAAAGAGCGAGTGGCATTCCGGGCGATGAGAATAGCAGCGATCAACCCTAATAAAAGAGCCGTGCCCATTGTCACCATCGATAAGAGTAGCAGATGTTGGAAACTACCGGCGATCGCTTTTCCTGAAAGATCCACCGCAATGGTGGCAACATATTGCCCTTTTGAATCGAACACAGGAGCGATGCCGGTGAGCCAAGCGCCCATTCTATCTGTGTAGATCTTTTCGGTGCCCCAATTTTGCTGCAAATGGGCAGCGATCCCGTTAGTTACTGCTTGAGGCCATATCTCATTGCGGATGAAATACTGATCGAGAAGGGGAGGGTCTTTGACATCAATGGTGATTTGAATTTGCGAAGGATCATTAGGTACAGGAGCAATCACATAGATATAGCTGACGTGGATATCATTGCGTTGGTTGGCCTGCCGAATCCGCAGGAGTTTTGCGGTGAAGATTTTGAAAGCAGGATCTTCGGGAGAATGGATCTGTGCCAGTGTATCACCAGAGATGGTTTTGGCCACGGCTGCTGCGATCCCCATTGCCTTGGTCCGTTTGACTTGGATCAACATTTGCGTCAAATCATCGGTAAACCAAGACCTTCCCACGAAAGCAAGGACTAGCCAAAGGAGCGCAAAAGAGAGAAAAAGTTTCGTCCGAAACTTCATATTGAGTTTACTTGGGTATAGTAGGTTGCTGTTTTTTTTACACTGGGATAAACTCTTCGGCATGCAAATCGAAAGAGCAGCCTCCGCATTGAAAGCGGGCGAGGTCGTCATTATTCCCACTGAAACAGTCTATGGCTTAGCGGCTTGCGTTCATTTGCCAGGAGCTGTTCAAAAGATTTTTCAACTCAAAAGACGGCCTGCTGATAACCCTCTGATTGTCCATGTAGCAAGTGTAGAAGAGGCCCTGAGTCTCATCGAGCCACCCCCTGAGGAATTTTTTCTTTTAGCCAACCGTTTTTGGCCAGGACCGCTGACCCTGGTCGTTCGCAAGCGCTCTTCAGTCACAGATCTGGTCTCCGCGGGCTTGCCCAGTATAGCACTCCGCATGCCGGCCCATCCGCTTGCGCTTGCGCTCATCCAAGCGGCAGGCCCTTTAGCTGCGCCCTCTGCGAATCTTTCTGGCAAGCCCAGTCCCACCACGCTGCAAGATGCTCTGGAAGACTTTGGCGACCAAGTTCCGATTACTATCGACGGAGGGCCCTGTGCCATCGGCATTGAATCCACCGTCGTCAGTCTTTGGGACAAGACGCCTACGCTACTACGTCCGGGTTACATCACGCCACAGACCCTGGAAGCTGTCCTAGGTAAACCGCTTGGCTGCCAAAGTGAAGGTCCCGTATTGTCCCCCGGTATGAAATACCGGCATTACGCTCCCAAAGCTCCTGTCCGGCTCATCTATGACCCTCAGCAGCTCACCGCACGCCACATTATTCATACCCCGCGTCAAGAGACCCTCTATGCGGATCTCAGACGTCTCGATCGAGAAAAAGCCCCTGAAATACAGATCTACTGCGATGCCAAGACGCGGGCCGATCAGGCTCTGATGGATCGATTGATCCGAGCCTCGTCTTAAAATATCATGGGCTTTATAGTGAATTTAAATGAAGACAGTAGAGCCAACGGAGATCCTGGTCGGCAAAGAGAAGAGAGAAAAAGAGCACTCTCATCTCGCAACTCCTTGGATCCGGTTCTTGGGCCGTTTTTTCGACTATGCTCTGTGGATTGCGGCGCTGTGGCTGCTACACAAGATCTTTGGTGGGGGAGCTCCCTTTGCCCACTACGAGCGGTTCATTCCGTATGAATTTTTCACCTGGATCCCGATTGAGGCGATCCTGTTATATTCCTGGGGAACTACTCCCGGCAAGTGGTTGTTACGAGCACAGATCGTCCAGGGAAGAAGAAAACGGCTCGACATCAGCAGCGCTTTCCGACGGAGCTTTTTTGTTTGGTTTCGGGGCCTCGGAATGATGATTCCAGTGCTCAATTTCCTGTGTCTCATCATTGCGTACCAACGCCTCAAGCTGCTCCGATTTACCAGCTGGGACCGCGATGAAAATACACAAGTGCTCCATGAACAGATCGCCGGTTGGCGCATCACTGTGGCGATCATTGTCATCGTGTTCACCTCCCTTTTTATCTATTTTCCCTCTCAGTTAAACTCTTAACTTTACTTTGGTGCTGCGCCGGATTACACTCCTCGCTTTGCAAGAAAGAGGAATTAGGTTCATGCACTGGTTGAAAACAAATCGACAGCTCGCCACTCTTGCCGGCATTGTTTTATTCGGAATTGTCCTGTGGTTTTTGCCACACCCCAAAGCCATACAACCGGTCGCTTGGCACCTGTTTTCCATTTTTGTCGCAACCATTATCGGCATCATCTTAAAACCCTTGCCCATGGGGGCCATTTCGTTACTATCCCTTGCATTTTGCACAGTCACCAACACGCTTTCATTCGGAGATGCGTTTTGGGGATTTAGCAACGATGTGGTGTGGTTAGTGGTCTTTGCTTTTTTTGTTGCCAGGGGTTTTGTGGCAACAGGATTAGGGAACCGGATGGCCTATAAAATCATGAGTTTCATGGGGAAAAATAGCCTGGGCCTAGGCTATGGCCTGGTTGCAACCGACTTTCTTTTAGCGCCCATGATTCCCAGCGTTACCGCAAGAGCCGGAGGGATCATCTTCCCGATTTTCAAAGCGCTGACCCAAGTTTTCACCGGCAAATCGCATGATCCCAAAATGGGGGGATTTTTGACACTCTGCGCTTTCCAAGGTTCGGTGATCACCAGCGCAATGTTTCTGACTGCCATGGCAGGCAACCCACTCATCTCGGAAATTGCAAAAAGTCATGGTGTCGAAATCTCCTGGGTGAGCTGGGCGCTGGCCGCCATTGTCCCCGGGTTGGTCAGTCTCATCGCTGTGCCCTATTTCTTGTTCCGAGTCATGCCTCCCACCATCCGTCAAACGCCTCATGCGAGAGAAATGGCTGCAGAAAAATTAGCTGAAATGGGACCCATTAAACCGCAGGAATGGATCATGATGGGAACGTTCCTATTGATGATCGTCCTTTGGATCGTAGGCCCTCAAATCGGAATCAAAGCAGCGGTCGCAACGATCATGGGCTTATCCATTTTGCTCGTGAGTGGGATCTTGAAATGGAAAGACATTCTCGAAGAACAAAGCGCCTGGGATACATTCATTTGGTTTGCCACTCTTGTGACTTTGGCCAATTTCTTGAATAAACTGGGGATGGCTTCCTGGTTTGGCAATTGGGTCGTCAGCTACGTCCAGGGATGGGAGTGGGTGAGTGCATTCATTGCATTGAGCCTGATCTATTTCTTTACCCACTATTTCTTTGCGAGTAATGTCGCGCATATCGGAGCCATGTACGCTCCTCTTTTCATCGTTGCGATGGCATTGGGTACCCCTCCCGAACTGGCTGCACTCATTTTGGCTTTTTTCAGCAATCTCTTCGGCGGGCTCACCCATTATGGATCGGGACCTGCTCCCATCTTTTTTGGGGTCGGCTACGTTCCCATTGGCCAATGGTGGAAAATTGGATTCCAAGTCGCGATCATCAACATCTCCATTTGGTTCCTCATTGGGGGGGCCTGGTGGAAGATTTTAGGCTTGTGGTAAACTAGCGGTAGATGAACAGTTGGCTTCCTAAATCTTTTAGTTGCCTCAGAAAAGGATACACTGGGGAGACCTTTAAAAAAGATCTTTTAGCCGGACTGACCGTAGCTGTCATTTCTGTCCCTCTTGCCATGGCCTTTGCGATTGCCTCAGGGGTGACTCCAGATCGAGGGCTTTTCACAGCCATTATAGCGGGTTTTTTGATCTCTGCATTGGGCGGAAGCCGCTACCAAATCGGAGGCCCGACGGGCGCTTTCGTCGTCATCCTGTACAGCATTGTGCAAAAAACTGGGTATGAAGGGCTTGCCATTTCTTCTTTGCTTGCTGGGCTCCTGATTTTACTCATGGGAATCTTTCGGTTAGGCTCTTGGATCAAGTATATCCCACACCCTCTCGTTACCGGTTTTACCACTGGCATTGCTGTTGTGATCTTTTCCTCACAAATCAAAGATTTTTTTGGGCTGCAAATGGGCGCCGTGCCGGCAGATTTCATCGCCAAGTGGGAAGCCTATTGGCACCATTTCCCTACACTGCATCTCCCCACGCTGCTTCTAGCTTTAGGAACACTGAGCACGATCATAGCCATCCGCAGATGGATGCCGAAACTCCCGTGGGGAATTAGCGCCATCCTTGTAGCAACAGCGGTTTGTCAATTTTTCCATCTCGATGTCGAGACGATCCAGTCCAAATTCGGCCAAATCCCTCACAGCCTTCCTCTTCCTGCATGGCCGAGCATGGCGATGCTAAAGAGTCACTTTAGCGAGATTGTCCAAAACGCCCTTGCGATTGCTTTTTTGGGCGGCATTGAATCACTTCTTTCCTGTGTAATTGCCGATGGAATGACGGGAGGGCGTCATCGCCCCAATACCGAACTGATCGGGCAGGGGATCGGGAATATCGCCTCGGTTTTTTTCGGAGGCATACCGGCCACAGGTGCCATCGCTCGGACAGCGGCCAACGTAAAATCAGGAGCCCAGACCCCTGTTGCTGGGATGATCAACGCAGTAGCACTCCTCTTGATTTTGGTCTTTTTTGCTCCGGTTGTCAGTTGGGTCACGCTCGGAGCACTGGCTGCCGTTTTGATGATGGTGGCCTGGAACATGAGCGAGCTGCACCATTTCATGCAATTGTTCAAAGCAAAACATACTGACGTGCTGACGATGATGACCGCGTTTAGTTTGACTGTCTTTGTCGATATTACATCAGCCATTTTTGTCTCGATGTTCCTTGCCTGCCTTTCATTTATGAAAGAAATGAGCGAACAGGCTAAGCCCATCCACACGCAAGCCCATCCTTACATCTGGGTATATGAAATCGAGGGTCCTCTTTTCTTTGGGGCGACCGATCTTTTCAAGAAGCTTCAGGTGGAGCCGTTTCCTAAGGTGTTTGTTCTTCGCCTCCAACGCGTCCCTTTAATCGATGCGAGCGGGATGCACGCAATCCGGGAATTTTCCAGGTTCTGCAAGCGGAAAAACATTGCCCTGCTTCTGGCAGAGATTCCAGAAAAGGTGATGCACGATCTCCACCAATTTGGAGTAGTGCACCAAATCGGAGATCAGCACATTTTTTCAAGAGCTGATGAGGCCATCGCAAAGGCTCGCTCTCTTTGCCCCGAACTGACTGCCTAGGCAAGATTTACCACAGAGATAGACACCACAGAGAAGAAGATGGGTGTAAATTCCTTAATTCTTCTCTGTGGTAAAGATCTGCTATTATTTCTCTGCGAGGGCGGGCGTGTGCGGAAGCGCGTGGATCACTTCCTGAAATACTTGGTCTGAAGAGTTCTTCGAAGGGATCTGTTTTAAAAGCCCTTTGCTTTGGTAATAAGAAATGAGCGGAGCTGTTTGAACGCGATATACTTCCAGTCTTTTCGTAAAGACAGCAGCTGTGTCATCGTCGCGTTGATAGAGATCGCCGCCGCACGCATCGCAAACACCTTCCTGTTGAGGAGGGGAGTAGTGTTTGTGATAGGGCTTCGAGCACCCTTTGCAGATCATGCGCCCTGTGATTCGCTCGACTAGTTCAGCATCATCGGCGTTGAGATTCAGTACCACACACTCTACTTTCGCTGCTTGGGCTTCCAGCCGTTGATGAAAAGTCCTGGCTTGTTCCACTGTGCGAGGAAATCCATCTAAGATATAGCCGTGCTGGCAGTCTGGGTGAGAGATCCGGGCAAAGAGCATGTCGATGGTTACCTGATCGGGAACGAGTTTCCCTTGATCGATGTACGCTTTGGCGGTTTTGCCGACAGGAGTTTGATTGCGAATGTTTTCCCGGAACAAATCTCCCGTAGAAATATGGGGCAATCCGAGGTAGTCGGTAAGAGCTGTAGCTTGCGTTCCTTTGCCTGCTGCAGGTGGTCCCATTAAGATCACAACCAGAGGCTTTTCAACTGAGGACGCACGATGCATTGCGAAACTTTTTCCTGTACAGATCACTCCCATCATGATGACACATCCAATCAAAAATCTCATACAACCTTATCTTGTAAGAAATAAGAGTATACGATATT
>JACQAR010000004.1 GCA_016194825.1 Chlamydiia bacterium | reverse complement strand
CGGTCATAGGATCTTCCTCTTTTGCTTCCAGCACCTCGATTCCCTATCATACCGCAAAAGAGGTGATCGGCATGGAGGAAAATCCACTGACTGCGCTCCGCCAAAAACGGCACGCCTCCATCCCTGTGGGATTGCGCCTGCTCAAAGAAGGAGTCATCGATGCCTTTATCTCTGCAGGCAATACTGGAGCGCTCGTGAGTGCCGCTAAAATGATCCTAGGCACCCTCCCAACGATCCGCCGTCCTGCTCTTTTGGCCATGATCCCGACGAAAAAGCGTCCTGTTGCAGTCGTTGATGTGGGGGCCAATATCCAAGTAAAAACAGAGCACTTGGTACAGTTTGCCCGAATCGCTGCCGCCTATCTCAAAGCACGAGGGATTGAGCACCCAAGAATCGGCCTGCTCAACATCGGTTCCGAACCGATCAAAGGCACCTCGGAAAGCCGGCTCGCCTACAAGGCGCTCCAAAGCTTGCCTGAGTCCCCTTTTCGCTTTGTTGGGAACATCGAAGGGAAATCGGTCTTTGATGGCGAGGTCGATGGACTGATCACAGATGGTTTTACAGGCAACGTCTTCTTGAAAACAGCTGAGGGGATCGCGAGCTTGATCCTCGATCGGCTAGAGGCACATATTCCATCCGATCTGCTCGACAAATTGACCCCTCAGCTAGCAGATCTGCAAAGACACCTCCACTATGCCGATTACCCCGGAGCGCTTTTGGTAGGTGTCAAAAAGATCGTGATCAAATGCCATGGCTATTCGACTCCTCACTCAGTAGGCAAAGCAGTGTTCGGAGCCGTTGAGCTTTTGAAGCAAAACTTCATGGAAGTGTTTCCAGAAAAACTGATAAAGTAAAATTATGCACGAAATCTTACTCAACATCGAATCCAAAGAAGTGCGCTATGCCTACCTCAAACATGGACAGCTGCACGATCTGATCATTGATCGAAAAAAATCGAGACAAATCACCGGAAATATCTACCGCGGACGCGTGACCAATATTCTCCACAATATCCAATCGGCCTTCATCGATATCAATGAAGGAGAAAACGGATTCATCCACATCAGCGATATTTTGGAAAACACGAAGAAGTTCGAAGAGATGTTTGAAATGGACTTTGATCTCGATTACGACTCTGCGAATATCCCAGAAACTCCGAAAGCAAAAGACATCGCACAGCTTCTCAAGAGCGACCAACCGGTTCTCGTACAGGTTGTCAAAGAGCCGATCGGCACCAAAGGCGCCCGCCTCACCTCCAATATTTCCATCGCGGGACGCTATCTCGTGCTCTTACCTAACAACCCTCATCGAGGAGTCTCACGGAAAATTGAAGATAAAAGCGCACGCGACCGGATGAAAAAGCTCATCCGCTCTTTTGAGATGCCGCGCGATATGGGATTGATCTGCCGTACTGCAAGCTGTCAAGCAACAACGGAAATGTTGGTCGAAGAGGCGACAGAGCTCTTCAATACGTGGCAGTCGATCATGGAAAAATTCCATCATTCTCTATGAAGAGTCCGATCTCATCAAGCGTACGCTTCTGACATGTGTCGATCACCGGATCGATCGGCTTCTCACCGATGATTATGCAACGTACCAGCAGTGCAAGCATCTCTACCAAAAATATGCCAAAGAACACCCACTCAATATCGAATTTTATCGCGATAAAGTACCGATGTTTGAACGGTTCAACGTCGAAAGAGAAATCGATCGAGCGATCAAGAGGAAGATCTGGCTCGGATCAGGGGGGTATCTCTATTTTGATCGGACGGAAGCGATGCACACGATCGACGTCAACTCAGGGCGCAGCTCTCTCAACCCGTCGGGAGGTGATGTCGAAGAGACCCTGCTCAGAATCAATCTAGAGGCAGCAGAAGAAATCGCAAGGCAGCTGCGCCTCCGCAACATCGGCGGACTGATCATCTGCGACTTCATCGATATGCGGATAAGAAAGAACCAAAAACGGGTACTCGAGCGTCTCAAAGAATGCATGAAACTCGATTCGGCAAAATGCACCATTTTGGGGATGAGCGAGTTCGGCCTCATCGAAATGACGCGCCAAAGAAGCCGCGAATCGCTCTCACAGACAATTTTTACGAGCTGCCCTTATTGTAGCGGAAACGGTCTTGTCAAAAGCCATGAAAGTATCGCGGTTGAGATCGAACGGGCCCTCAAAAAGCTCATTCTATGCCAGAACCAGTTTGGCCTCAAACTCGTCACCCATCCCGAATTGAACCGCTATTTGGAGGCAAGCGATAAGGACTATCTGGTGAAATATGCAAGCAAATCTAATGCCCATCTGGAATTTGGCATCAATGATCTGCACCACATCAATGATTTTTCCTTTTTTTCGACACTCAATGGACAACGCCTCGACATCTGAACACCTCTTAGAAGAAGGGCTCGACAGAATCTGTCGCAAGATGCCCGAAAAATATGCCGCCATCTTGCGGGAGCTCTACAGGAGCTACCGGCGCGCTGTGGGGCAGTCGTTTGTCTCTGCGAGCGCAACGTGGCGCCTGTTTTTCGAATTGATCGAAGAAGAGCTCGAGCACCCCTATACCTTTGCGCCCTATCACCAGAAAGTGCGCAGCCCAATTGATTATTACCAGTTTGGGATCGATTTTCTGCTCCCTCTGGTCGATCTGCCCCGCTCCCATGTACTCGGATTAAACGTAGTCGATGAAATCGCACTGCGCCTCTCTGAAGGAGCCAATGTGATCCTCTTTGCCAACCATCAGACAGAACCCGACCCACAGGCTATCGCCATCCTCTTGCAAAGGACTCATCCCAAGCTCGCTGAGAAAATCATTTATGTTGCAGGAGAAAGGGTCATTTCTGATCTAATGGCCATCCCCTTTAGCATGGGGTGTGATCTGCTCTGCATCTACTCCAAGCGCTACATCGACCATCCTCCAGAGCTCAAGGCGCAAAAGCAGTTGCACAACAAACAGACGATGGAGAAGATGAGCCGTCTGTTGCAAGAAGGGGGAAAAATCATCTATGTGGCTCCCAGCGGAGGAAGGGATCGGCGCAATTTTGAAGGGGTGGTAGAAGTGGCTCCTTTTGATCCCGACAGCATTGAGATGTTCTATCTGATGGCGCGCAAAGCCAAAACTCCCACCTATTTCCATCCGCTCGCCGTCGCCACCTACAACATTCTTCCCCCGCCTGAGACGATCCAAAAAGAACTCGGAGAATCGCGCTCCACAAAAAGAACCCCGATCCATCTCTTTTTCGGCCCTGCCTTTGATATGGAACACTTTACCGGTTCAGAAGAATCCGATAGACTCAAAAGAAGAAAGATGAGGGGCGATGCGATCTGGTCTCTCGTCAAACAACAATACCAAACCTTGGATGCCCTTTCATGAATTGGACTCGTTTACTCTCCAGCTACGTGGTTCCCTTCACCCTCTGTGCTGCCACCGTGGTAGAAGACACCTCCTCGCTTCCCTTTTTGAATCCCGACCTCGAAAAGAGGCAAGTGGCCAAACTGCGCCTGGCGAATGCACTGGAAGTGCTCCTTGTCTCCGATCCCGCAGCAGACCTATCGGCTGCTAGCATGGCAGTGGAGTGTGGTTCCTGGAATGATCCCATCGAATATCCGGGGATGGCCCACTTCTGCGAACACATGCTCTTTATGGGAAGCGAAAAATACCCTGACGAAAACGGCTTCATGGAGAAACTCGCCAATTTCGGAGGGATGACCAACGCCTTCACTGCTGACGATCGTACGGTGTACATGTTCTCATCGCGAAAAGAGGGATTTCTCGAACTGTTAGATCACTTTTCCCGCTTTTATATCGATCCCCGTTTCGACACGCGTTGCATCGCACGAGAATTGCATGCAGTCGACCAAGAATTTGCCAAGAATATCCAGCATGACGGCTGGCGGATTTATATGATTTCCAAGGAAATGGGCAATCCGGAACACCCCAATCGGATGTTTTCGATCGGCAATTCGGAAACGCTCTCTCACATTCCCCAGAGCGCTTTGAAAAAATGGCATCAGCAGCACTATGGCGCCAATCGGATGCATTTAGCCATTTACTCTTCACTGCCGATGGAAACACTGCGAGAAAAATTGGAAGAATATTTCTCCGATATCCCCACTGCGGAGCAAACCCCTCACGATCCAGAGCTCTCTCTCCTCTCGAGTCGGCAAAAAGGACACATCACCTATGTGGCTCCTTTCCAGAATCTGCAATCAGTCATTTTACGATGGGAACTCCCCACGGACTTAGCGCAAGATTCAAGTCAGCCGGCACAATTGACCGCTTTTGCGCTCGCAAGAGCTCAGAAAAACAACCTGGAAGAGGAGCTGAAGAGCGCGCATCTGATCGATCATATCTCTATTTCCACCGACACCCAAGGAGGCAATGCCCACCGCTTTTTCGATATCCAGCTCATGCTCACCGACGCAGGACTGCAACAGATCGATACCGTGATCCTCCGCTGTTTTCAGGCGCTGGCACATCTCAAAAAAGAAGGAATCCCTCCCTTTTTATTTGAAGAGAAAAATGCCCTCTCCAAACTCCA
>JACQAR010000003.1 GCA_016194825.1 Chlamydiia bacterium | reverse complement strand
TTCCTGATTAAAAGCTCCCTTTCTTCGTCCCTCAGCCTGACTTCATGTTTCTGCTTTTGTCCCATGGCAATCTCCTTTGAAAAGAGACTATGTTAATCGAAAGCATGTTATATGTAAAATTTTTCTTAACTATGTACTAGCTATGTATATACTGCAGCAAAACAGCATCGCCAAAGCGGCGGCTCTCTAAGCAGATCAGTTGGGATGAAGAATAGGGCGGCTCTTTGCTAAATCTCTGTTCGGCAAATAAAAGGCTCGTCCCCTTCAGAATCTTGTGTTGGACCACTCCTTTAAGAATGGGACCCATCTCTACATCGTAAGGCGGGTCGACAAAGACCAGATCAAATTGCATCCCTTTTTGTTCCATCTTTTCCAGAGCGACCCGGTAATCGGTGTGATACAAGGTGGCCTGTTCTTGGACTTGGAGAGTAGCGATGTTTTCTCGGATGCATTGGGCTGCGTGCCGCTCTTTTTCCACAAAATAGGCGTGCGTGGCTCCTCGGCTCAGTGCTTCGAGTCCCACTGCTCCAGAGCCTGCAAAGAGGTCGAGAAATGTGGCCCCAGGCACCTGTGCTTGACAGATGTTGAACAGGGCCTCACGGAGCATGGCCGCAGAGGGGCGTGTGGTTGCGCCTCTGGGAGATTTGAGAAGGCGGCTTTTGAAGGTTCCTCCGATGATTTTGAGAGTCATTGGATCGCTACGCGCATGTCATGGGGTTCCAGCAGTTGACGAGCTTCGGCAATGTGTTGAGAGTCTCCGTCGATGAGATAGGCTTTGTAATGTTCATAAGCCACTTGAATGGCCCACTCGCTCTTGAGCGATTGCCCTCCCCGCTTTGCATTGAGAAAGGAGATCTTTTTCTTGATGTTCATCCATTTATCTTTGAGCTTCCCCTGTACAAAGAGGATAAAGTCATCGAGCGTCTCGCAGGTGCCTAAAATCACATAGGGTTCGTTCAGGTAGAGGTGGGGCAGCTGGTGCTCTTTGGGATAGAGCGCGACCAGGGTCTTTGGGGTCAGAGTCACGGCACTGCAGCTCATATTCTTGGCTACAGGAGAGTGGATCGATTTCATGGTTTTGAGTACTTTTCGCTTGATCCCGCGGTGGGTGGGAGCGAATTGGAGCTTGCCCTTATTGAAGAGAGCCGCGACGTCGAGAGTGGGGAGATTGGCATCGGTGCTCACGCCAATCGGAAACAAAGAGATGCGTCCCTGATTGTATTGGGTCCAATTATATAGCAGCTCTCTTTGGGTCGTCTTTTTGGAGAGCGTTTCACTATCGGTAAAGAGGATGGCGGAGTAGAGCTCTTCTGCTTTGACTGTGGAAGGAACAATCATCAGCAAGGCTTTCCCAATGTCTGCTGAGGAGAAAAAACTTCCGAGTTGGATCGAGTCGAGAAACGTCTCCGCTTTTGCCAGAGAAGCGGGATTGGGTTTCAATTCAACCGGGGACATTTTTTCCATTTTGCTATCAAAGGCAATGATGTTGAAGGTGTCTTCTTCTCCTAGTTCTTCCAGCGCCCTTTTGACTGCATTTTTTGTGGTAAAGAGGCGATCGCTCTGAATGGAATTAGAGCGATCGATCAAGAAGGTATAGTGTTGGTTCAGTTTGGGCAACTTCAGATCGATGCGAGGAATGAGTGTTAAAGCAAAAATGTAACCTGCTCCTTCTTCCCGCGGTAAAAAGACGAGCTCGGCATCAAAAGCGTCGGAATAGCTCACCGTTTGCAATTCGGCAAGCGTGGGAAGCTCGGGCAAGTTAGGTAAGGGGAAAATGCTTGGTTGTTTGCCTAAAGTGGGATGGAAGTCCCAGGAATTCGAGAGAAGGGATTCCGGTTGCAAAGGGGTAGCAGCCAGGGATTTTTCTTGTGTAGGGACGGTAGGAGCTGCCAGAGTGATTGGCTCAGAGGGGAGCGCGGATGGCAGGGCGGAGAGAGTGCGAGTAGAAAGGGGGGAATGAGGAATGATCAGATCCTTTGGCAGGTGTTGAAAAAGATTGAGTTTTTCCGCGGGAGGCAAAGCCAGGGTCACCCTCTCGTGTGTCTCGTCTAACAGCGGGATCGGAGGGGTTTGGATGGTAAAGCGAGCGGCTGTCTCATCCATCGGCTTGATTTCCCATTTGACCGCTGTCTCAAATGTGGTGGGTTCCGAGACCGGTTTGGGGATTGTTTTGTGGAAGGAGACGCTCTCTTGAAAACTTTCTTTGAGAATCTGCTGTCGTTGAGCCATTTCCATAGAAGCGACCCAGGGGGCATTTTGGACTTTGTCAGAGGTAATGCGCGGAGAAAACCAAAGGGAGTGGTGCTGCAAAAGAGAGAGCGCCAAAATGTGGAAAATGAGCGAAATCAGAAGGGAACGGGAAAGGGTTTTCCGGTTTTTGAGGTCTCGACTTCGAGTCATTTTGGTTACAAAAATCTCTCTAGTTGCATCTGACACCTTGCCGTCAGGGTGGGGTGGATGCGGTCGTCTACAATTTGTAGCAAAAGCTCTTTTGCTTTTGCTCGCAACTTATTTTGTGCCTCTTCTGATTGGGGCTGTTTGGCTTGGCAGCACAAAATACAAGCCTCTATAAAACGCAAATACCCTTCGTAAATTTTTGTTTTTTGCGGGTATTTTGCTCTCGATTCTTGATAGTCTTTCGACAGAAGATCTTCCGCGCTTTCAAAGTCATGTTTGGCTTTTGTCAACAGGGCGAGCTCTTTGGAAATCTGTTGCTGTGGCAGTTCGAGTTCGGTTTGCAAAGCGATGTAGTCGAGTGCTGCCTCTAAATGGATAGGTTCATTGGCCAAAGTACGTTGTAAAGTGAGTTTTTTGAAGTCCACCATTGCTTTTTGGATTTCGGGATCTGTGGGGTGGGCTTTTCGCTGTTTCCAATCAGCCACTCTCAGGCGAGCTCTTTCTAAGCAGGCTTGGGCGGAGATTTCACTGCGCAAAGTAGGAATGAGGCTCAATACCTCTTCTAAGTATGGGATGGCTTTTTCTTTCTTTTGTAAAGCCAGAAGGTTTTGGGCAAAGAGCAATTTTGATTCTGCTTCATGATGCCATTGCAAAGAGGAGTCGGCATAGTGTGGAAGCAAGGGCTCCAAAAGAGCCACCGCTGCTTGGTGCTCGCCGAGGAGCTTGCTCGCCTACATACAAGAGGTTCAGTTGCGAGAGGATTTTCAGAGGCGCTGATGCAGCGATCTAAGATGGCAGCAGATCTTTCTGGAAATTTCTCTCCATACCGTTCGATCAGCCAGAGTAGATTTTGCTGTTCAATGGGCTCTTTTGCTTCGAATGCGGCATAGAGATGGTCTTCGGCCTGTGGCAAACAATCGCTTGCAGAAATCGATCGCTGTAAATAGGCGTTGAAGAGAGCTGCATGCAGTGGGCCTGGATCGAGCAAATTGGTTTTTTCTCGGATCGCTTCTTCGGCCCACTTGCAAAACTGCTCTAAATTTTGTTCTTGATCGCGGTAGCAAAAAGCGGCGAGCAATTTGACATTGGCTTGTTGTGGGAAGGGTTGTTTTTCTTCCAGGAGAAGAGAGAGAATTTTTTGCGCTTGGCTCATTTCTCCCTGCTCATAATAGGTCTTGGCTAAAATGAATTGCCAATCTGCCTTTTCCGGTGTCTGGAAGAGCTCGGGTTGCTGCAAGGCACTCAAGAGCTCCTCGATGAGCTGTTTTTTTTCTCCTTGCTCGAGCAAAGAAGAGAGAAGATAGCGCCAGGTGTACGGAGTCAGCTCGTGTTGCGGTTCGATTGTATGGAGAAAAAGGCGAGCTCGATCTACACACTCTTGCCACCTTTTTTCATTATAATCCAATTGGATCAGCTCAAACAGTACCTGATTTTTCTGAGTAAAATCGGGGCATTCAGCAAGTAGATTCTCCATGGATTGGCGTGCTTCCTCAGGTTCTCCCGATTTTTTGAGGATTTGACAGCGCGTGAAAAAGATGTTCGCTAACTCGGGATCATGCGAAAAGTGGCGGAGAAATTGCGCATGTGCAAAGTCAAAAGAAGGCAAATCATTTGCGTGAAATGAGGCTTCCAATAAGCTCAGGAGGGCGGCGCGCTCAAATTCCGTAGAAGAGGGGTCTGTTGCGGACAGATAGGCTTTCAATTCAGTCACTGCATCGGAGTATTTTTTTAAAGCAAGGAAGCTCCGCCCCAAGAAAAGATGGGCCAATCCGATTCGCTCTTCGGGGATTTTAGAGAGAAACGTCTCTTTTTGAGCGACCAGCTCATCGAAGTGTCCCATATCGAACGAAAGGACAAGACAATTATAAGCGGCGTCTTTCGATTTGCCCTTGCCTGCTTTGGCGATCTGGGAGAAGCTTTGGATGGCGAGATCTTTATCGTATTCGGCTTGGATGAGAGCTGCTTGGAACAAAAGCTCCTCTTCCGATTCGGGCATTTTTTTTGCCTGATCCAGAATGATTTTGGCCGCCTTCGAATAATCTTTTAAAATGCAAGAAAGGTGAGCAAATGCCTGAGCTGCTTCGCTGGAGAGCTCGCTTTCCAAAAGGGTCTCAAAATAGGGCTTGGCACGAATGGCGAGGCGAATGGGAGTTTCAGGATCTTTGGCTGTATTCAGACACTGTTGGTACAGAGCGATCGCCAGAAAGTAGGTCGTCTGCAGTTTTTGCTGCGGATTTTGGGGGGGCTCTTGTTGCAAAAATTCTTCACATGAATCAGCGAGAGTCGCATACCAACCGAGGTGATAGAGGCACTGCATCCGGTTGAGAAAGCAGCGATTGGCGATTTCCGGCTGAGAGATCTCGGTATAGCGATGCAGCGCTTCAGAATAATTTTTTTCACGGAGCAAAAGATCTGCTAACGCGGCTCGTAGCGTATCTCCAAAACCGCTGTTGGGATAGGCGGTTAAAAATTCTTCGATCTGCGCCTTAGCGACGAGATATTCCCCCTCTTCCCAAAAATCGGCAATCCGACGTAAAAAGAGGGCTTCGTCCTCTGTTTCAGCTTGCCAGCTGCCGAAAATGAGGCAGGGGACTAGAATAAGACAAAATTTTAAACGTCGCATGGGCCAATTCCTAGCGCTGATTATAGAAGAGCAGGAATAATTTGCCCATGCTATTATGGATATGGTATGGCAATTCTCTTTGTGATTTTGGCAGGTCTTTTTGTCGCTCTTTCCAATTTGTGCATGCGGAAAAGCGTGGATGGTGGAGGAACAACCAAGGGCTTTCTCGTCTTCCAAATGGCGCTCGGATTCTTGGTGAATTTCTTTATAGGACCTGTTGCTTTGAGTGAATATGCACCTCCAATTGAAGTTTTGGCGCTCGGTGCCGTTACCGGCATCGTGCTGGCGACGATGCTCTTTTGTTTAGGGCGTGCTGTGGAAAACGGTCCTCCTGGCTTTACATTCTCGATCATTGCATCTGCCACGGTGATGCCGGGCATTCTGATGGCGCTATTTTTTGGCGCCGAGCAAGGTTACCCCTATACTGCTTGGCATGCCGTAGGTTCTTTGGTGGTGCTGGCTGGGCTTTTCTGGGGAGGAAAGGGGATGGAGGGCCTCAAGGATAAAAAGCGGTGGATCCTTTTTTCTTTTGGGATGTTTTGTCTCCACGCTGTCTTGCTCTCTTTATTTCAGTGGCGCTCTCTTTTGATTGCACAGCGGGGAGCCATTTTTCAAAACAGCTGGTTTGTCCCTGCGATGTTTTTGGTCGCGTGTGTCATAGAGTTGGCCATTTTCCTCTCTTCGGAAAAAAGGCGGCCACAGGCCATGGAAATGGCGTATGGAGCCTTAGGAGGCACTGCCAATGCTGCTTGCACCTATTTTATAGTGAAGGCGGCAGAGGTAGCTCTGCCGTTAGAAAACGCCATCATTTTCCCCATTTACTCCGTGATAAGCATCATCCTCTCCAATCTGTGGAGTCAGCGCCTGTATCAGGAAAAAATCAATTGGAAGGCGTGCCAAGTCTGCGCGATCGGACTTCTTGTCGCAATGGTCGACTGGAAGACCGTGTTGGCGTTCATATTCTAGTACATAGTTAAGAAAGTTTTTACTCATATCGTTGGATAGAGTTTCTTCAGTTTGATTCGAGCATCTTCGGTTCTAAACCGCCAATTGCATTTTACTCCCGCCATATTTCTCGCCCTTTCCCAGGCATGGATTTCTTG
>JACQAR010000023.1 GCA_016194825.1 Chlamydiia bacterium | reverse complement strand
GAACCGTGGCAGCTGCGCTGCCCACTCGGCACTGGCCTCAAAATCATCGATTTTTCCGGGCAAAGCAGTTTTGCAACTGCCTCTGAGAAAAAGAGGAGACAGACAATTCAAATCTTTGATATCATGTGTCTCTTTTTGGAGGGCTCCATGCGCATTTGGGTGGTCTTGTTTCTGATAGCGTTTGGCCTTTATGGCCAATCGCTCAATATCCCGAGCGGCACATCGCTTTACTACATTGACCCATCGAACCGAGGCAAAGACATTGTCAACATGATCACGACGTTGTCTGCAGCCCCTTTCAATACCGGCACCTATAGCAATTCAGAGATCGCCATCCAAACCAGGCTGACAGGTCCCAGTGGTCAGCCGCTGTTGATCCGGTATGTGGTGAGCAGCAATGTCTTCTCAACCACCAATACCACCATTTTGATCATTGGCTCGCAGCCGACGAAGGGGAACAACAATAACCTGACCTTTTACATTGTCCCGATTGAGCAAATTGTCGAGGTGATTTATTCCGCCTACAATACATTAGGAAGTAGCAGCGCTTATGCTACCGTCGTTACGAGTGGCATTTTGCCTCTTTATCAGGTGAATATGGTGCAAAGGGCGGTCGACATCATCAATGTCTTTTCCATCATCAAGAACAATGCGAGCTATTTTAGGTATAAGTCGCAGTCCTTTTTCACGCTGCAGACCAGTTTGAGCGGCACGTATAGCCCGCCTTTGATCAATGGCGTCGTCCCCTATGTGCAGTGCGTTGCTCTGACGCCCAATTCCCTCTGCAGCACGAGTGGCATCTCGAGTTTCAGCTCGAATAGCACATTGCTATACATCACCTATAACTCTACAAACGTACTCACCCATGCGTACTATCTGATTGCAGGGACCGAGCAGGTATACGGGATCAATTACTACCCGAATCCTTAGTCCCCTCTGAGAGAGGGGATCGCTCGGACCATGAACTCATTGAATAGAGGTACAGTAAAGCCGATTTCCCCATATGCAGGGCTATAAATCATCCCTTTTTTAATCAGATCGGCACGAACAGGAGTCAGGCCAGAGGGTTTGATTTGGAGAAGATCTGCTAAATCGCCAAACCGATGAGGCCCAGGCCCAAGTTCCGCCATAGCACGCAAAAAAAACTTTTCCTTTGGAGTTAGTCGGTCAAAGCGTACTTTGAAGAAGTTTTTATCAAGACGTGTAGTGACGAGAGGCGTTGCTTGCTGCACAACTTGCAGCGTAATGGGACTAGATACTGCTAAATTCCATGCTTGGTAGCCCCATTCTTGCAGAAAATAGGGGTAGCCTTGTGTCAGTCGATAGATTTCTTCCAAGGCAGCTGGTTCAAACCGAACGCCCGCTTCTTCTGCAGGAGCTTGCAAGGCTTGTGCAGCATCGGCAGCAGATAGAGCGCCTATGTCTGGGAAATGGAAAAGGCGCTCTGAATATGACTTAGCCGCTCCAGCAAGGCCGGGCAGTAAGGGTAGTCCTGCTCCCACCAATACGAGGGGAAGTTGTTGTTGTTGCACTTTATGCATCGCTACAATCAGTGCCCCCAATTCTTTTTGATTAAAGTATTGGACTTCATCAATCAAAATGGCTACAGCGCATTTCTGCTCTTCCGCAGCTTCTCCAATCGCCACAAAAAGATTAGGCAGGTCAATTTCTAAATCTCCGCTATCTGCAGAGCCTCTCTCTGGTTCTATGTCAATGCCAATCGTGATGTCGGCGACAGTCAGCTGAATGGCCCCGATAAAGCTGCGAAGAACTGCTAAAGCGCGCTTCACTTTTTCGCTCATTGCCGCGAGTCTGTTCAGCTCAAAAAGAAGGCTTCTGAGATACGGGATCATTAAAGCCCCCAACGATTTATTTTCGAGTGCTTCAATAAAAATCGTCCGATACCCACTGGCTTTTGCCAGGCGTTGGATCTCTTTGAGCAATACTGTTTTCCCCACTCCGCGAAGTCCTGTGAGTAGCATGCTTTTTTCTGCTTTTTTGCTCTGGATTCTTCCCAAGAGTATGCGCGCCTGTTGCAGATCGGGGTCGCGACCCACGAATTCGGGAGGGGGAGCTCCAGCTCCAGGAGAAAAAGGATTTTTAATAGGGTCCATTTTAGTCTCAAGTTATAGCAAGTTATGCCCAGTTATAACCAAAACTCGATATAAGTTGCTATAACTTCGGCAGCGCTTGCTTTTTCTGGCGCAGCCATGTATTGAGGGATGCAGAGGTTCGTACATGCCAGATCGAGTCCAGATCAAGCACATTCTTCAAACCAGTGAGAGTTGGAGCGGCACACCGCTGCCTGGATTCAGCTCTGGAAAAACTGAATTTAAAATTTTGCTCTTCACGATCAAGCCTGGGGGAAAAACCACCATCCACGTCCATCCTTTGAATGGCGCCGGCTATATGATCTCAGGAGAGCTCACCATGTTTTCCACAGAAGATCCTCATGGGAGTTTTGAGAATCCCAAACAGGTCAAAAAAGCCACTTTCAAGCGCGGCGAGGCCTGGGCTGAATCGGTCAATATTTGGCATTATGGTGAAAATCAAGGGAAGGTAGATGCCGAATTCGTCTTGATGTTCGCGGGACAAGTCGATATCCCTCCTACCTTTAGACTTCTTTCGAAACCCCATTTGCCCGTTAAAACCAAATCTTTTCTGCCAAATTTTTGTATCGTCATCTCAGCGACTTTAGTCAAGTCGCTTCGCCTCCGCTACCCGAATCTACTCCGTAGATTCTAAAAATTTTCCTGGAAAATCTTTGATTTTTCCAGGCAAAGCGAGCTTCGAAAGAAGTCTATTAACCGGGGCGGTAAAAAGGTGACAATCTGCTGGCTGCGACTGCGCCATAGCGCTTTACCGCTTATGAAACCGGATGCGGTAGATATCTTCGAGCTGATTGGGGCTGGAGATGCAGCAATCGAGGTCTTTGAGCAGGCCGGTGGCCAGGTCATAGACCCAGCCATGTACCCAAAGGGGCTGGCCTTTGGTCCAAGCGCTTTGGGCAATGGTCGTGTGGCAAACGTTAAAGACCTGTTGGATGACGTTCAGCTCGACCAAACGGTGGTAGCGCTGCTTGGGATCAGCGATGGCTTCTAGCTCCTCTTTGAACCGGGTATAGACGTCGCGGATGTTGCGGAGCCAATTGTCGACGAGACCCAATTCGTGGTCCTCCATCGCTGCTTTGACACCGCCACAGCCATAGTGGCCGCAGACAATCACATGCTGGATCTTGAGCATCGAGACGGCATATTCCAGCACCGATAAGCAGTTGAAGTCGGTATGGGGGAAGAGATTGGCCACGTTGCGATGGACAAAGAGCTCGCCAGGCTCCAAGCCGACGATTTCATTGGCAGGAACTCGGCTATCAGAACAGCCGATCCACAGATAGTAGGGATCTTGCGCCTCTGCCATGCGGGTAAAATAGCGAGGATCTTTTCCAATGCGACTCTCAACCCATTCCCTGTTGTTCTGGAAGAGGATGGTCAGTTTTTTCATGCTCTCTTTTCGCGCTTGAGTGTCATGATACCCAGAAATGCTGCTAAAAGGAAATAAGCGACGAGAGTAGCCCACTGCGGCAGCTGAGCCTCACTATCTGTAGGGAGAATCCCTAAAATCGTCAGCATCGCAATCACCACACCCGTACAGGCATCACCCCCCACGAGTCCTGATGAAAAAAGGATCCCTTTTTCTTGAGCAACATCTGAAGAGGCACGCGCATTCACGAAAGCTCGGACTAAGCCGCCGAGCACAATGCCAACACTCAAAGAGAGGGGAAGATATAGGCCGATCGCAAAGGGAAGTACTGGGACACGCAGAATCAGCATTGTAATCCCTGCGATCACCCCCAGTCCTACAAGACCATACGGGAGATCGCCGCTGATCACCCCTTTGGCAATCATCGAAAGTAACGTCGCTTGAGGAGCTGGCATCGCGACGGAGCCGATATGATAGGCTGAATTGAGCAGATAGATGGTGTATCCTAAGCATAGAGAGGGAACAAAGACGCCGATGATTTCTGCAATCTGCTGCGATTTAGGGGTGGCTCCTAGTAAAAAGCCCGCTTTCAAATCTTGTGCAGTAGTGCCTGCCATCGCAATCGCTGTACAAGCGACAGCGCCCATTGTGATGGCTGAAATGAGGTAGATCCTTTCCGTCCATCCCAACAGCACGAAAATGATGCAAGTCAAAAGCAGCGTCGTGATGGTCATGCCAGAGACGGGGTTCGAAGTGGTTCCAATGATCCCTACTGTCATACAGGTTACTCCGACAAAGATGAAGCTGAGGATGACTAAGAGGATAATCGTGACGAAATTCATCGGCATGCCTGGGAATAGCCAGAGAGTCAAGATGACGGCGAGAGAGCCGAGAATCAGCCATGTCAAAGAGATATCGCGATCGGTCCGCATGGGCTCTTTTTGTCGGAAGTTCAGTAGTTCTTTGAAGCTGGCTCGGAAGGTTTTATTTAGCAAGGGAAGGATCCGGACGAGGCCTGCGATCCCGCCGACTGCAATTGTTCCGGCACCGATATAGCGGATGTAGGTGCTCCAGATTTCTGCAGAGTTCATATTTTCTATCGCAATAGTAGCGGGATAGACGATGACGTTGCCGAGACCGAACGTCTTGATGAGGGGGATGAAAACCCACCATGCCAGAGCGCCGCCGGCAAACATGAGACTGGCCACGCGGGGGCCAATGATATAGCCCACTCCTAAAAGAGCCGGTGTGGCATCGATTGCGAAAATGGTGCCTCGGAAAAAATTGAATGTCCAGATGGGGATCTCTTTCCACAGAAAGAAGGCAGAGGTGCAGAGTTTGTAGACAATTCCTGAAAAAATCCCCCATAGGGCCATGATGGAAGTGCGTCGGGTCTTTTCGCCCGCTTTCAAGATTTCAGCGCAAGCGGTTCCTTCTGGGAAGGGGAACTGCTTGTGCTCTTCCACGATGATGTATCTTCGCATCGGGATCATGAAAAGGATGCCGAGGATGCCGCCCAGAACGGAGAGGAGAAAGACTCTCCCCATTGTAGGATCTTCCCCAAGTAAAATGAGGGCTGGAATCGTGAATACAATCCCTCCTGCTAGCGCCTCTCCCACAGTGGCTACGGTTTGCACGATGTTATTTTCTAAAATCGTCCCACTCCGAAAGAAGGTTTTCATGAGAGCCATAGAAATAATCGCTGCTGGTATCGAGGCAGAGATCGTCGTTCCAATCTTCAGCGCTAAGTAGGCATTGGCCACTGCGAAGAACAATCCAAGAATAATACCTATGAATAAGGCTCTGAAAGTAAACTCTTTGACATCGCTTCGAGAAGCAATGTGCGGGCGAAATGACATAATTGTACTCCGTGACTTAATTCTTGCTATGCCTCCTTTGGGTTTATTTGTTCAACGATTTTGCGTACAATGACTTGGTATTCGTATCCCTTTTTTTTATTTAGCTCGGGAGTAAAGTGGATCTGGACTTTGAATAGGCGGTAGCTTTGCGCCTCTACATCCCTTCCGAGGTCATATTCTAGAGTGAAGTGGCGCTTGATCCGCCGCTCTTTGCCTGGGATATTGGCTATGATATCGGGGAGCGAAAAGTCTACTTTTTTCTTTTCTTTAGTGGGCAATTTTTCCCATGGGATTGCATTTTTGAAGAGTTGGATTTGGATTTCGGAGTAGGTCCAATCGGCGAGCCTTTCTCCCTCCATTTCCCACAGGATTTTATTCTCTGCCTGGAGCAGTTCCAGAGGACGAGAGACGAGCGGCACGATGCAAATCCCGATGAGGCTCAGAGCAATCAAGATTTCCAAGAGCAAAAAAGAGCGCTTCTGCATCCCGATATTTTAATGTAAAGCGGCTTTACATTACAGCGATGGGCTGGAAGTGAATGTAGTCGGCGGAGGCGAGGAGGTAGCGGACCTCCTTGCGCTCACCAAACTGTAGACTTTGGTCTCGGATACTATGGAGATGACCGAAGACGCACGCCTGGATGCCGTGCTGTTCGAGGATCTGAGCGGCTCTACTGGCTTGGAGATCGGCGCCAATGGGAGGGTAGTGGGTCATGGCAAGCCGCACCTTCGCTTGGGGATCAAGCTGGCTGAGACTCAATTTCAGCCGCTCTAGCTCTTTATCAAAGAGCTTCTGGGCAAATTCTTCTTGAACGAGCTCCTCAGTGTCTATGGCTCGTGCTTTCGGATTTTCTTTAAACTCGACGAAGGCGCTGAAATTGTACTCAGCTGTATCCCATAGGCGGGCTCCTCCGATTGTGACGCCCTTCCACGTGAAGGCATTATTTTGGATCACATGGAGCGAGGGAGGGAGGATTTCGGTGATTTTTTTTAAAGAGCCCCACCAGTAGTCGTGATTCCCTTTAATGAGGACTTTCGTTCCTGGGAGGGCATCGATCCACGCTAGGTCGGGAATGACCTCTTCCAAGCGCATGGCCCAAGAGATGTCTCCGGGGATCAAAACTAAATCTTCAGGGTGCACAATCTGCTTCCAGTGAGCCGCCATCTTCTCGGCATGCTCGGCCCACTGCGGGCCAAACACATCCATGCTCTTGTTCGCTACGCCAAAACTAAGATGCAGATCGCCAATGGCCCAGATTCGAAACGGCAGCTTGCTCATAATTCAAAGTCGTCGGGTATACAAGTGCCAGCTGTGATGATGATGATCCCATCGCGGATAAAGATCCCCTCGCCATCGAAGTGCTTGAGCTTTTGTTTGTTGATCAATTTGACTCGGTTGCCTATCCGTACATGTTCATCGATGATGGCTTTTTCGATCAAACAATTTTCGCCAACGGTGAAGTCCTCTTCGATTTTTTTGCCTTCTTTTGTGGGGGGCATATAGAAGTGGTTCCCCATCATCACAGTATCGCGCATGATCGTACCGCGCCGGATATGGGAGCGGAGGCCAATCACGCAGTGAGAGATCTCTTCCGCTTCGATGATGCTTCCTTCGCAGACGATCGACTGGATGATCTTGGTGCTCTCAATCTTGGGGCCTGGCAAAAAGGTGGGACGTGTGTAGATAGGATTGCGCTCGTCATACGTATTCAATCCAGAGAGGCTGTTTTCAGTCATGATGAGATTGGCCTCGTAATAGGAGGCAACAGTCCCAATATCTTCCCAGTAGCCGTGATAGACGAACGCGAAGGTTTTCCCCTTTTTGACCGCGGTCGAGATGAGATGGTAGCCAAAATCTTCCCGCTGGTCCTGATTCAATAGCTCTGTCAGCGCCTCTCGCTTGAATACATAGATACCCATTGAGCCCAAATATGGTCAGTGTCAATTTTCAACAGCCCCATCCGGCTTGCTTCTTTTTCGAGTACAGGGATGGAAGCGATGAGAAGATCGGCGTTTTTCTCCTGAGCGAAAGAGAGCATGTGTTGGAAGTTGATGTTGTAGAGCTGATCACCCGATAGGATCAAGAAATAATCAGCTTCTGACTTGAGCAGAGTCGGCAAATTTTTCCGCACAGCATCAGCAGTCCCTTTGAACCATTCTTTTTCCCCTTGGTCGTTCTCTTGAGGCGTCAAGACATCGACTGATCCCGGATTGAAGTGGTCAAAGTGGTAGGTCTGGCCGATGTGGTGCTGCAATTCGCCAGACAGGTACTGCGCGATCACAAAAATTTGTCTAAAGTCGGAGTTGATGGAGTTGGAGATGGGGATGTCGATCAGCCGATAGCGTCCGCCATAGGCGATGGCGGGCTTGGAGTGGTGGATGGTGAGCGGGTGGAGCCGAGTCCCTTGCCCTCCGGCTAAAATGACAGTGGCAACCTGGATTGGCAACTTCCTCATATAGCGCACGATAAGAAGATCCGATTTTCGCTGCAATATGGAGTTTAGATAGCTGATTCTAAGCCACTGACACGCTCCTTTGCCTCCAGCTGGGGTGAATAGGGGTGACTGCAGGGCAAGCAAAAGTAGGGTCTTGAGTCTGAAGAAGCTGGGTGACTTCCTCGATTAGCCCTTGAATGGTACTGATTTTGCCAAGAGTTGTGCCAGCATAGGGCATAATGCTGCAGATGCACTCAGAATCTAGCGTTGTTGCAAGTGTGTCTTGGCTAAAGGCGTCTTCATCAGCTCGCCAAATTCTCGTTATGCCGGGAAAAGATCTTGCGTCCTCAGGCTTTGCAGCTTCTGTCGCTATATGCTGAAAGACCGCTTCCGTAAATTCTGTGCATTGCGCTGCTGTCTGAAACACAAATGAGGCGATGGGGGTTGCCCATGCGCGTTCTTCACGAACGTAAATGGTAGTTGGTCTAGGAATGGACGCTACTGCCATACGAAAACTCCCTGGTTGAAAAAGGTGAATAAGGTACCAGAACGAGACTTTTTAAAAAATATCTTTTGTCGATTACAGGGGTTCGAAGGTTTTGACTTCCAGCAGCCAGTTCTGCTAACTTATACCATTCGCGGAAAATAAAGACATAACGTGCACAGCGTATTTTGCCGAGCACCAAAGCCTGGAGCGAGAGGCCAACTTGTATCATGTTGGCTCGAGTGAAGGCGAAGGCGCGCAGGTAAAAGACGCCTGCAATTTATGAATTTATTTTTTGCGAATGGTATTAATCCGAAAAATTTCTGAGGAAATATGTCCAATCGACAGATCCATCTTGTATCTAGGCCTCAGGGGATGCCCAGTCTCGAAAATTTTCAGCTCCATGTAGGTACTATTCCTGCTATCAGAGAAGGAGAGGTTTTAGTACAGGCGCTCTATTTATCGGTCGATCCTTATATGCGAGGTCGCATTGGGGGACGTCCTTCTTCCCATCCTCCTTTCCCCATCAACCTTCCAGCCAATGGCGACGGAGCAGGGCGAGTGGTCGCTTCAAAACATCCCGATTTTCAAGTGGGCGAAGAGGTGTGTGGCTATTTGGATTGGGCCGATTACTCTGCTGTCCCTGGAGAGACCCTTTGGAAATGTTCTGCCCATAGAGTCACACCGAGGACGGCATTGAGCGCTCTCGGTATGCCTGCGATGACTGCTTATTTTGGATTGATGGACATTGGAGCGCCAAAATCAGGAGAAACGATTGTCATTTCGGGCGCAGCCGGCGCAGTAGGAGCGCTAGTGGGACAAATCGCTCATATTCAAGGCTGCCGCGTGGTCGGGATTACCGGGAGCGAGCGGAAAGTCGACTATTTGCGCAACGAGCTGAAGTTTGATGGTGCGCTCAATTATAAGAGCCCTGAATGGGCGCAGCACTTAGAAGTGGCATGTCCCAAGGGAATCGATCTCTATTTTGATAATGTCGGAGGAACGATTACCGATGAGGTCATGAAGCGATTGAGCCGAGGCGCACGGGTCATTCTGTGTGGCCAAATTTCTTCATACAATCTCGAACAGCCCGATATCGGCCCCAGAAATTTTCGGTATCTCATTGTAAAAAGCGCTATGGCCAAGGGTTTCTTGGTCAACACCGATTACAAACACCGCTTTGCTGAAGGCAGAAAACAGATGCAGCAGTGGTTAGAACGGGGGAAAATCACGCCATGTGAAACAGTCGTTGTGGGGATTGAAAACACCCCGCGGGCTCTTTTGGGTCTATTCAAAGGAGAAAATTTAGGTAAACAGCTCGTGCAAGTTTGAGCATCAGGGAAGCGAGATAAACCGGCTCTTAAGTTAGAAGTTGACCAAGCTTTTCAGAAAATTGCTCAATCCACTCTGGCTTTGTGTCCCAGCTTGTCATCCAGCGCACAATCGATTCCTTTTCTTGTTATTGCTTAAGGGAATTTTTTAAGAGGCCATCACTGCACAAACAGCCCTGCGTTGTAGCTGGAGCGGACGAAGGGGCCACAGTACATGTGCTTGATGCCGAGAGAAAGGCCGTACGCCTCGTACCGCTTGAATTGCTCAGGGCGAATGAAGCTTTTGACGCGCAGTTTATGGCGACTCGGCTGCAGATACTGCCCGATGGTGATGATGTCGCAACCAGCTCTATGTAGATCCCGGATCGTCTCCTCTACCTCGCTCTCTTGCTCGCCAAGACCAATCATGATGCCCGATTTCACATAGCGGCTTTTCCCCGATTGTTTGGCGTGAGACAGGACGAGCAGCGTCCGATCATAGGTTGCGCGGTGCCGTACGCGAGGAGTGAGGGCGCGCACTGTTTCAATGTTGTGGTTGAAGACCTCTGGGTTTTCCGAAAGACAGATGTCGAGTGCGGCGAGATTACCTGAGAAGTCAGAGGTCAGCACTTCTACCGTCACACCCTGGTTATGCTTGCGCACTTCTCGGATGATAGCTGCAATATGAGCAGCGCCTTGGTCGGGCAGATCATCGCGTGCGACCATTGTAATCACGACGTGCTTGAGGCCCAATTCACGCGCTGAGAGGGCAATTCTCTCCGGTTCATCGGCTTCGGGTGCTTTGGGGGTTTTGGTGAAGTCGATGTCGCAAAAGCCGCAGTTGCGAGTGCAGGCTTTGCCGAGAGCAAGGAAGGTGGCAGTTTTTTTCGTATAGCATTCGAGGCGATTAGGGCATTTGGCCTCTTCGCAGACAGTGTTGAGCTGATATTTTTCCAGAATTGCATTCGTTTTGAAAATCTGGCCACCCGGTGGGAGTTTTCTGCGGAGCCACTCGGGGAAATGAGGTTCTTCTTGGTCCTTGAGGATATCTAAACTCATCGCTTGATCTTGGGTGGAAAGTTGATGGGGCGATCAGCTGCCAAAAGGGCGGCTTCATGCCACGATTCGGCTAGCGTCGGGTGGGCATGAATGGTATCGATTACAGAATCGAGTGTGAGCTCATTTTGGATGGCGAGCGTCATTTCAGCAATCAGGTTGCTTGCCTCATGCCCAATGACCGTGGCGCCCAGGATCTGTCCTGTCTTTTTATCGGCGACGATTTGAGCATAGCCCGCTGTGTCATTGGCTGCCTGGGCTTTGCCAAGAGCTTGGAAAGGAAAATTCCCGATGGTTGTTGTATAACCTTTGGCTTGCGCTTCTTCTTGGGTGAGGCCTACCATCGCAATCTCTGGCGAGGTAAAGATCACGGCGGGAATTGCTTCATCATGCATCACAGTATCGACGCCAGCGGCATTCGAGGCGGCCACGATGCCTTGGTGGGAGGCGACGTGGGCGAGCATCCATTTTCCGGTCACATCACCAATTGCATAAATCCCTTTTACAGCAGTTTCCATCCGCTCATCGGTGGCAATCCATCCTTTTTCATTCACGGAGAGACCTGCTTTTTCTAACTTTAACCCTTCTGTATAAACGCGGCGCCCAACGGAGACGAGAGTGAGCTCTGCATCAAGAGTGTTGCCTCCTGCAACCCGGATTTGCGTATGAGAGCCGAGGTTTTGGATGGCTTCTACTTTCACTCCGGTTTGGATGTCGATTCCTTTGGAGGTGAAGATGCGGGTCATGAATTGTCCGATGCTTGAGCCCTGTAGGCTCAAGATGCTGGGCAGCGCTTCTAAAATGGTCACTTTGGTGCCGAGCTCTGCAAAAAGTGTGGCAAACTCGCAGCCAATATAGCCGCCTCCGACAATAGCCAATGTTTTTGGCAGCTGGGTGACTTCCAAGAGCGAGGTAGAGTTGAGGATCCGTTTGTGGTCGCAGGGGAATGCTTTCACATCGGTCGGGATCGAGCCTGTTGCGATGATGATGTTTTCAGAATCGAGCCAGAGATTATCTTGGCCTGTCACTTTGAGCTGTGTGGGGGATTCAAACTGGGCAGTGCCGCGGAAAATAGAAATTTTATTCGCTTTCAATAGACCTTCTAGACCCCCTCGGATTTTGGTCACGACCTGGTCTTTCCGCTGCTTCATTTTGGCATAATCCAAACGGATCGAGCCGATCTCAATGCCAAACTCGGCTGCATGCTGGATCTGGTGGAAAACGGCGGCGTTGGTCAAAAGGGCTTTACTGGGAATACATCCCACATTGAGACAGGTGCCTCCGAGTTCTCCTTTTTCAATGAGAGCCACCGATTTCCCCAGTTGTGCAGCTCGGATAGCGGCAACATAACCTCCTGGGCCAGAGCCAATCACAATGACATCAAAGGACTTTTTTTCCATTTTGATCTCCTCATTGTTCATTTTACCCTATGGTGAAAACGGACTCAAGGTTATAGTGAAGTTGATGAAACCGAAAAAGCGACAAAAGCTTTGCCAGAACTGTGAAGGGGAAATCGATCTCGATGTGATTGTATGCCCTTTTTGCGCTGCCGATTTGAGAGAAGAAAAGCCAGAAAAAGGGCGTATGCAGGTCCAGTCGAATACTACGACGAGTTTCAATCCCACTTTTGAATCGCTTTATCCCTCGCCGCACGCGCCTCGCACTTTTGAAGAGTCAGCCGCTCCGCCTGCTCCAGAGGCAAAAGAGGAAGAAGGGCGTCCTTCTTATGTTTTCCCTCTTTTTCTGATCACGCTGGGCGTACAGCTTTTATTGCTCGGTGTTCTGACGCTCCTCTTTTCTCATCACGGCGCTGTTGTGTTGAAGTGGAGCGCCAAGTTTTGGTTCATTTATCTCTTTGCGTCGCTTCCTTTGCTGGTGTTTGGTTATAAAGCTCTGAAGTGATAACCTGGCTCCCATGCCCTATGATCCGGAGCGAGCTCGTCTTCATCGTTTACTTCGCAATGAAAAGCGGCTTTGGAAAGAGGGCTTTTTGCATATTGCAGGGATCGATGAAGTGGGAAGAGGTCCTCTTGCTGGCCCCGTTGTCGCGTGTGCATGCATCTTGCCGAAGAGGGTCTATTTCAATGGTCTCAACGACAGCAAGCAAGTAGAACCTGAGGAGCGAGAGCGTCTGTATCGAGAACTCACCGCAAACCCACAGGTGCACTATGGACTGGGGATAGTCGATGTCGAGACGATCGATCGGATCAATATTTTTCACGCCTCGGC
>JACQAR010000009.1 GCA_016194825.1 Chlamydiia bacterium | reverse complement strand
TGGCTGTAAGCCATAGGCTTTTTTCGCCAGAGACGTACTCTCCCAAGAAGAAGGAGTCAAGCGCCATGGCAATAGCGGAACGGCCACCGTTTTCTTTGTTTCCTGCGGAAATTGCCAAGCAACTGCCTGAGCAAAGGGGCGAAAGAAGCGGTTTACCTTGCCCAATGCACAATTGGCCTCAAAGAGGATCAGTTTTTTGCGCAAACAAGCAGCTGCGGACAAAACAGGAAAGACATGATAGCTGCCAAAACCTACGATAGCGGAGGGATTAAACTGCCTGATACACCGGACGCTCTGAACAAACCCCCGTAAAAACGCCATGGGAAAGGAGCGTGCCATGAGAGGCGCTGCAAGAATGGGGGCAAAGGGAGTCTTTTCCCTATCGAAAAAGGGGCTCTGATCGAGCTTGTACCCTGCAAATAGCACTTGGCAGTTGCCTTTTTGCACAAGCTCTTGCGCCAATTGCTGAGCAGGAAAAAGATGTCCTCCGCTCCCGCCTGCAGCAATCACAACTTTAATGCACTTGTTCATGAGAGACCGCCTCCGTTTTTCGTGCAATGTCGAGAAGGATAAAGAGGGCAATCAGGTTCACCATCAATGAGGTCCCCCCCTGCGAAAAAAAAGGGAGGGTCATCCCCTTACTGGGCAATAGGGTCGAGACGATGCCGAGATTCAAAAAGCTCTGAATGGCGATTGAAAAAGTGAGGATGGCAGCCAAGAGAAATCCTTCCCGATCCTTCGCTCCCAAGGCGATAAAAATCCCCGCAAGCCCCAATGAGGCATAAAGGCCGATGAGGAGCAAAATGCCGATGAATCCGGTCTCTTCAGCATAGATCGCTGCGATATAGTCGCTTCTCGCCTCTGGCAAATAATTGAGTTTTTGCAAGCTCTCCCCAATCCCTCGTCCGAAGAGTTGTCCTGATCCCGCGGCAATCTTTGCTTGGTGGGGCTGATGCCCTTTTCCTCTCAAATCCAGCTCTGGATGGAGATAGACTTGCAAGCGGCTCCGCACATGGGGCATTTGCGAGGCGACAACCACTCCTAACCCGACTAAAATCGCTAGCGGCACTCCCCAATAGAACAGACGGATGCGCGTCAAGAAAAACAGAGCCACCAGGAGCGTACAAATCAGAATGGTAGTCCCCGTGTCGGGCTCCATGAGAATCAGTCCCATCGGGATGGCAAAAGCAGCCAATAATTTAAAAAACGCAGCAAAATCGATGGCTGTTTCTCTCTTCGTAACCCAATGGATGTAGACAGCCGGGATTAAGATTTTCACAGACTCAGAGGGCTGAAACGAGTAGCCAAAAAGCCCGATCCAGCGGCGCGCTCCATTGATGTGCAAGCCAATGCCTGGAATGAAGACAAGAATGAGGAGCACAGTTGTTAAAATGAGCAAAAAAACGCTGTGTCTTAAGATCCACTCATATCCACAGCTATAAGCAATCCACCCCAATCCCAGTCCGACACAACCATAAAGCCCCTGTTTCACAAGCGCGGCATGGAGGCTAGCGGTATCGAGATGATCGATGATTTCAGCTGCGGTAGTATTGTAGATCATCACCAGTCCCAGTGAAAAGATAAGGGCCACTGAGGTGATGAGCCAGATGGCAATGCGGGACACTCCGTCCTCTCATTTTAGGGATGCTTGATCCTCAGGCGATCGCCCGGTTTGAGCTTACGCGCTTTTTCATCACTGAGTCCATTGAGCTTCAACAACTCATCCACTTTCATGTGGTGTTTCATTGCAATGGTCCAGGGATTGTCACCCACTTTAACGGTGTAATATTCCGCGCTATTGTCCGCTGCAGTAGCGGCAGGTTTAGAAGGTAGCTGGCGCGCAGGAGTTGCTGAAGCGACTGTCTTTCCAGTCGGAACTTTCAGCACTTGGCCCACTTTCAAGAAGGTACTCGATAAGTGATTGCACTGGATGAGCTCGTCGATAGTGGTCTGGTTTGCTTTTGCAATTTTGTCTAAGCTGTCCCCTTTTTTTACAGCCACTTCTCGGTATTTTGATGCTGCTGGAGATGGCTGGAGGATCGCGGGGGGTGTTTCTACAGGAGCTGCAGGCAGGACAAGAGGAGGGAGCGCAGCCATAGCAGGCATCTCCGCTAGCGTCTCAATCGTCGGTATCTCCATTTGCGCTTGTAGAGGAGGCCTTACCGAGAGATCGATCTCCTTAAAAAGGGGCGCCTCTTCTTGCACTTTTTGCAGTTCGGCCATTGGAACTGCTGTCTCTTCCTCTGTGGTTAATGCCGCAATGAATAATACAACAAGCAACCCCGCATTGATCAAGACTGCAATCCATATCGTCTTTTTTCGGTCCATCATTGAAACCCTCTCACCATTCTCTTAAATTCTTCCCCTCTATGTTCATAACTGCGGAACTGGTCGTAACTCGAACATCCCGGCGACAAGAGCACCGTATAAGGCGGCTCTTGGATTTTAGCTGCTTTGCGCACCGCCTCCTCAAGGTCTTGGGCCCTTGCAAATGGGTATGCAGCAGCTAATTCTACCTCCATTTGGGCGGAGGCTTCCCCGAATGCGATGATCCGATCTACTTTCCCTCGGAACGCTTCGATCCAGGGAAGATACGAGGCGCCTTTGTGCACACCTCCCACAAGCAGCACAAGAGGTGGCTCAAAAAGGCTCACCGCGTGCATCACAGCATGAATATTGCTCGCCTTGCTATCGTTGTAATACGAAACGCCTGCAATATCAGCGACCCATTCGATCCGATGGGGGGGCTTCCGAAAGCTTTCTAAAGCTCTTGCAGCCGTTTCATCCGGCACGCCCAATCGGCGGCAAACTGCAAAAGCAGCCGCAATATTCTCTGGCTCCGGCAGTCCCTTCTTGATATAGCTGAGCTGAGAGTTCAGCGCAACCATTTTTCGATCAAAAATAGAATAGTGTCGCCCCATTGAAGCTCCATAATCCTCTGCGACCTGTGGGGAGAGAAAAAGCTCTCCATCTGCTCTGAGACAGCGTGCCAGTTGGATTTTCGCCTTTGCGTAGCTCAGCATGTCGGGATGCCAATTGAGGTGGTTGGGAGTGATGTTTAAGATGGCCCCTATTTCAAAAACTGCACTCTTCATGGTCTCGAGTTGGAAAGAACTCAATTCGACCACTAAAATTTCTTCCGGGTCAGCCTGCAATAAATATTCAGTCAAACTCAGGCCAATATTGCCGACAGCGCGCGCTTTTTTGCCTGCGCTTTGCAAAATGTGGCTCACCAGCATGGACGTCGTCGTCTTCCCATTTGTTCCTGTAATGCCAATGCACCGATTCCGAAGATAGCGAATAGCGAGCTCTGCTTCTCCCACAACTTCTATTTGATTTTCAGCCGCCTTGAGAACGAGAGGATGGGTGGGAGGGATCCCGGGAGACAAGATGACGAGCTGACAAGATACCCACTCTGTGTCTGGGACCAGTTCCATTCCTTCTGATACAAGTTTTGCGATCTGTGGATCGGAGCGCAAAGGATCAGCCGCCTTGTCGGCGCCAATGACCTGAAAGCCCTGTTTTTGCAGAAAAGCGGCGCTCGATCTGCCGCTGACTCCCAACCCCAATACCAAAGCTTTTTGTCGCATAATCTATATCAACATTACGCCATGTACGAGTTTTCTGAAGAGAGCTTTTTGTGAAGAAAGCTTTTGGTTGAGAAGGGTTAGGTTGCTGAATAGGCAGTCGGGGACAAAATTGTCCCCCGCTGGCCCCTTGCGACTCATCTCGCTTCGCCAAATCGTGTGCTCGTCGGAGGGGCGTGCAAAGCACAGCCCCCCATCGCCTCTAAGAGAGGCTCTCCTGTGCTACGATTTTGCTTTGCGATCTGAGTCGGCGGGCTGGCTCATGCATTCGCAGTCCCTGCTCATGTCGTGAGCCAGGACGAGATTTATGTTGCTAACCATTTTTCCCCAATATTCGGGACACTCCATGTCAGAAAAAGCGTTCAGAATAGACCTCTTGCACACAAACCATGTAGTCAATGAAACATTTATGTTCTCCAAAAAAGTGAAAGCGCTCTCTGTGAATGTAAAGCAGCTTTATACTGAGAGAGATTCAGAAATCGGGAGATGCCAAGGAGGCGCCCCGATTTTAAGCCAGGCGAAGCCGGCGCCGAAGCAGCTCAACTTGAATAAGTTGAGCGATGCAGACGGGCTCAAAAGCGGTGGCTGTCCGACGCCGGCAGAACCGATTTTTGAATCACGATCAGTATACATTGGACTTTTGCAGCAACTTGTTCGTCCTGGCTCACGACACGAGCAGGGACTGCGAGTGCATGAGCCAGCCCGCCGACTCAGATCGCAAAGCGAAATCGTAGCGCAGGAGAGCCTCTCTTAGAGGCGATGGGGGGCTGTGCTGCGCACGCCCTCCCGACGAGCACACGATTTGGCAAAGCGAGATGAGGCGCAAGGGGCCAGCGGGGGACAATTTTGTCCCCGACTGCCTATTCAGCAACCCAAGCCCTCTCCACAGACACCCCTCTTCCACAACTCAACTTCATTGTAATTTTAGGGATGCGACAGCAATGATGGCGAAAAGAAGACTAATGATCCAGAAGCGAATGACTACTTTTGTCTCTGGCCAGCCCTTGTATTCAAAGTGGTGGTGCAAAGGGGCAATGAGAAAAATCCTCTTCTTATTTCGGTAGCGATAACTCCACACTTGTAGAATCACAGACATCGCCTCTGCTACAAAAATGCCGCCGACAAGCGCCAGTAGCACTTCCCTCCGCAGCAACACAGAAGAGACGCCGATGATCCCTCCCAAAGCCAAAGATCCCGTATCTCCCATAAAAACCTGTGCTGGGTAACCGTTGTACCACAAAAAGCCCAGCCCCGCCCCTGCCAGGGCAAACAGATAGACAGCAATCTCTCCACTCCCTTCAATGTAGAGGATGTTGAGGTAACGAGCGAGATCAATGTGGTTGGAAAAGAATGCAAAAAGGGCCAGCACTACAGAGACCATCACCAAACAGCCTGCCGCTAATCCATCGAGGCCGTCAGTGAGATTCACCGCATTCGACGTGCCTGTGATGACCAGAACAATCAGAAGAAACGACGCAACTCTCCACCATCCTTCCCAAATGAATACTGGATCCTTGAAAAAGGGAAGATAGATTTGCGCCATATACTGCTGTGTTGTGAGCGTCTCCATCGCCACAACCGGCTTTTTCCCCGGAGGATGGAGCACAATTTGCTCTTTGGCCGTAGGAGGGCGAAAATACTTCTTTCCGCTCAATGCGCTCGTAAATCCCGGATAGAGCAGATAGAGAGCGATCAGAGAAGAAAACCCTACCTGACACACCATCTTTTTTCTCGCCTTCAATCCTTTGCTGTTTTTGAAGCGGAGTTTCAAATAATCATCCACGCCCCCCACACACCCCAATACCCAGGTTGTCGCAAATAGCATCCAGGTGAAAATATTGGTCAGATCCATCCAGAGCAAAAGAGCCACGCTCATGGAGAAGAGAATCAAAATGCCTCCCATGGTGGGAGTGTCTTTTTTCTTCCCATGCAACTCTGCTAAAAGAGGGCACTCTTCTGCTCCTCTGAGCGACTGACCGATCTTGAGTTCATAGAGTTTTTTGATGAAGCGAGGGCCAAGAAAGATACAAAGTAAAAGGGCCGTTCCAGCAGAGAGAATCATTCGGGTAGAAAAATAGGTAAATGCAGTCGGTACTTTCCAACTATGCGCACGGAGCCATTCCACAATTAGCAATAACATTTATTTCAACTGCTCAAAAAGAGTTTCCATTTTCATTGCACGAGAACCTTTTACCAACACCACATCTCCAAAACGGATCAACTCTTTCAAGCGCTTGACCAATGGATCTGGATCTAAGAAAAATTCAGCCGGCTTTTGGCTCTCCTGAAACGCTTTACACAGCGGCGCCGCCTCATCTCCCAACACTAAAAGATGGTCGATCAACCCACGCGCCAAACGCCCCACCTCCCAGTGCGCCTCATGGGAAAATTTCCCTAAATCACACATGGTTCCCAATACTGCGATCTTCTTGCCTCCCTCTTTCGGTTCAGGAAGGCTCGAAAGAGCTGCCCGCATCGATTCGGGGTTGGCATTATACGCATCATTGATGAAAAGTACCCCATTTTTTTCAAACTGCTCGAAACGCATAGAGGGCAGCTGCAACAGAGGGAGCTGTTGATGGATCACATCCCATTCTATTTTCAAAGAGCGGGCCAGCGCAATGGCCGCGATGAGATTGTGCAAAATGTGCGGCTGTTGGAAGGGCAGCGCACACTGATAGGCCCGCACGCCTCTCTCATCAATCACACCCATTCCCTGCAAACACAAGAAATAGTCAGCTTTGGGATCGTCGATGGAAAAACTGAGTTTAGGAGGGGCGATTTTTTCCACTACTTCAGGGAAATGATGCAAAGCATGATCCAAAATCGCCAAGCTCGTTTTCGGGTGGGAAAAGATCTCAATTTTGCCCCGAGCGATTTCTTCTACTCCCCCCGGGAAAAAGGCCGCGTGAGCCAATGCTACTTTTGTGAGGACAGCAATATCGGGAGGAGCGATCTCCACCAATTTCCGGATGTCTCCAGGATCGCTCATTCCCATTTCTAACACCAATACTTCAAGCCCTTCTTGGCGATTCAACACGGTTATGGGAAGAGTCCTCTTGGTGTTGTAACTGCGCTCCGATTTTCCCGTCTTATACTGGCCACTCAGCAGCGTCGCAATGAACTCTTTTGTAGTTGTCTTCCCAACAGAGCCAGTTACCCCGATGATCTTCAGCTCTTTCTCCTCTTGCAGCGAATGGCGTGCCAAAGTCTGCAAAGCGAGGAGTGGATCATCTACTTGAATCAACACCAACCCCCAATCAGGCCCTGTATAGGAAGAAGAAACAACAGCCGCTACCGCCCCTTTTTCCTTCGCTTGCTGGAGATGGTGATGCCCATCCGTTGTTTCGCCTTTTAGGGCAAAAAAAAGATCCTGAGGCTCTACCAACCGGCTATCGATCCGGTAGCCCGTGATTTCAATGAGATGACTGCACGGCACCTCTAACCATGAGGCAATTTTCTGAAGAGAGTATTTCATACGCGATCAACCAATATAAAACCCGCATTTTGTCAGAATACCCATTTTTTTGGGACTTTCTGAGATAAAGATTATAAGTACTTAACGACTAGGTGGTTATAAATAAAATTATAAATTTAATAAAATCTTTAAATATGGTATAATACATCTAGAGGATTGAAATACCTATGTCTAGTAGCGTAACCCCCATAATACGGCCTGTTCAGCCTAAGGCAACTGTGCAACCGATCGCTCCAGTTCCCGTGCAGCGCAGGGTCGAATCGACGCAGAAAGCCCTGGCCGAATATGGACCGCAAGCAACGAGCCGTCCTTCGGAAGTCGATGCTATCAAGAAATTCCGCCTCTTCAATCCAGAAGATGAAAATATTGTCCTGATCTTGAGTAAAGAGAGAATGATCAATGATCAGGAGGGATTCAGCACGATACAGATTCCCTACAAAGGCATGCGCTATACAGCCACCTATCGCTCCAAAGGGAACGCTACGCTTTCCGGAGGATTTCTCGACTATGTGGCTGCCCTCATTGATGCGGCAGAAGCAGAGACAGATAATGAACAAGATCCCAATGCCAAAAAACAAAAAAAAGAACTCCTTCAGACGACGTGGATGGTGCAAGACGCAAGCGAGGCCGATACCTATCTGATCCGCTCCATCGAAGAGGCCAAAATGCACACCCTAAAAATCAAGCTTTCTTCTCAGCACGCTTTCCAGCGGGCTAAACTCGAACCATTCAGCCTGGCAGAATATCACCGGAGTAGACTCTCTCTTGAAGCATCTCCTTGGGAGCCCCCAGCCAGCCAGATCCCCTTCCCCCCTCCTGCTGGGGAATCACGCCTTGATAAAGACGCCACGGTTGTGAACATCGCTCGTCGATCAGGCATCGAGACAATCCGCGAACAAAAAGCAGAGTTGGTTGCCGGTTATCGCAACGACGGAAAGCATGAATTTGCTCATCATATCGAGCTCATTTATGACGAAATCCTCAAAGACCCCGATTGCGCTGCCAGAGGCAACGATTTAGCCTGGATCTTACAAAAACAGGCCTATTACACCTCAAAAATGGAAGAAAAAAGCTCTTTTCTACATCGGATTCGCGCTTTTTATTCTCGCTATGGCAAAAGACCCCTCTCTACAGGGCAAGGCCAGAAATCGGGCTCAGGAAACTCCTCTCCAGGCTTTTCCAACCCCTTCCGCCGATGCTTTGCTAACAGCTACAAAAGCAGCTGAAATAGAACACCTTACAAACAATTTAAACCTTTAACAAAATCTTTAAATTTGATATAATAGATTTAATAAAAGGTAGAAATATGTCCTTAGATGCAAGCTTGTTCAGCTTTCCCTCTTTCTTACCAAACATGGATCCGGAGAATACTACCCACCCATCAATTACTAGGCCTACTGCAGAATCCCTGAGGAGTGCAGCAGACACAGTGATTGATACCGCCCAGAGCTATCTTCCTTCTACAGCTTCCCCCAACAGCCCCATAGTGATGGAGGTAGCCCCCATCCGCAAGGGAACCCTCCAGTCCATCGTCGTCACCCACAACAACCGTCGCTACGCCATCTTTTACCAACTGAAAGAGGGAGAGAGCTTTCCAACACAAGACATTGAAAAATTTGTCGCCCTGCATCTCCAAGAGCAGGAAAGACAGGCTGCTAGCTCATCAACCGCTCAAACGATCTGCAACAGCCACAACGGTTATAGCGTTCGTGTGGAGAAGGATGAGTCTTTCTCTATCACGAGTCAAGAGAATGGACAATCTGAGACACTGCGATTTACGGATACGGCGAAAGCGGAAAAAGCTCATTACGACAAGCTCGAGCAGTTCGTTATTAATCAAAGCGATCTCACTGCGAGAGTAGCAGCGCTGGCGCAACAAAAGCTCACGCCTGATACATCTAAAACAACAGATTCTTCTACACCAGCAGCTCCAGCAACATCTACTCCCATAGCTGGTAGCGGAAGAGCCAAGAAAGAAACTCCCTCACTACAGACCGTTAACGCTACGAACCCCACTCTTCTGGGATCAGGCACAGCGTTAATGCCGAACGTAGTATTAGAGCCTGCTGTTTCACCGAAAAAGGCTACTCGCACATCTTTGTTGAAGATTCCCCATAAGACCAATACATGCTACCTAGCAGACTTCATTCAACTGCACATGGCGGATGATCTCGATAGACTGCAACAAGCCGCTCGCAACCGAGACGCTACTATAGATCGGTTGATAAAAGGGCTACAGATACCGGCAGGCCTATTGTCAGAAAGTGATGACCCCAACCCCTACCAAAACGACATAGACCGTCTACAAAAAGAAAAAGCAATGGCTAAGCAGACGCTCTACCATTCAAATAAACAGCTCTCTCTTGCTATAGAAGACTTCCTACAATCCTTACGTAACAACAAAGTAGACCCTCACGATCTCTATGACATATTACATGCGATTGCCCCAAACACATTTAAATTAACAAATATCAATCAAAAACTAGACCCGCAGGAAGTATTCAATACCTTGATGCCTTACTTCTATCCCAGATCTCTCATGGAAGATACCTCACCTTATGGCCTCCAACTTGGGGAACACACAGACTTGCAAACCTCGATCACTCTCCCCCTGCCAGAGAAATTGCCCCAAGAGATCTCATTCTCTACACAGTTAAACCAAGCACTGGCTAATCAAAAGGTGATAAAAGAGCCAGATCTCTTAGTCATCCACTTAAGCCGCGAACACCACAAAGGACGATTCACAGGGCCAGTAGAAAACATCCCCGCAAACCTCCCATTTGGCAAAAGCCAGTATTTCCTTGAAAAAGTCAGCTGCTATTGCAACCCTACGGGACACTATCGCGCCCTCAAAAAAACGGATGCTACCCATTACCTCTTGGATGACATAAACGGAAACAAATCGGTACAAAAAACAGAATTTGACCGACTCGCCCGGGCAGAAGGGACTACCTTTGTTTTCCGCAAACACTCATAATCCCTTTGACACCCGCTCCCGCTTAGGCCATAATAGATCCACTCTCACGGTGGCATAGCCAAGCGGTAAGGCAGGGGCCTGCAAAGCCCCCATCCTCAGTTCAAATCTGAGTGCCACCTTATTCTTATTATGCTCTACATCGTTGCTACACCCATCGGCCACCTCGAAGATCTGACCGCCCGCGCCCTCAAGGCCCTCCAAGATTGCGATGCGATCCTCTGTGAGGATACCCGCCGCACTACCCTTTTGCTGCAAAAGTATCAGATCAAAAAACCGCTCATTTCATACCATCAGTTCAAAGAAAAACAATCTTTAAAAAAAATCTTACGACGACTGGAAGAAGGGGACAATCTCGCCCTCGTCTCCGATGCAGGCACCCCCTGCATCAACGACCCGGGACAACTTTTGGTACAAGAGTGTATCCAAGCCCATTTCCCCTTCACGGTGTTACCCGGCCCCTGCAGCCTGATCCAGGCGCTCGTGATGTCGGGGTTTGCCACCGCGCAATTCCAGTTCATCGGGTTTTTGCCGAAGAAGCCTAAACCGGCGCTCCAGAGGGCACTGTTTTATCCAGGAACCACTGTTTGCTTCGAGAGTCCCCAAAGATTGCTCCACACGCTCCAAGTGCTAGATACACTGGATCCAGAAAGACACATCGCTGTGGCCCGAGAAATGACCAAGATGTTTGAAGAGTGTCGGCGAGATACTCCCAAAAACTTGGCGGCGCATTTTGAAAAAACACCCCCAAAAGGAGAGGTAGTCTTGGTGATTGCAGAGGGCAAAATCCCTCCAGTCGATGATTTAGAAGAGCTCATTGCAACACTCCAGACGACGCATGGACTCTCTTTAAAAGCGGCGATTAAAATGGCCGCGCAACTGACTCACACAAAAAAAAATGTCGTCTACAAAGAGATCCACGGCAAAAAAGAGTGAGAGACCTTCTCTGATAGGGCAGTTGATTTTTAAACCTAAAAATCAACAAAATTCATCTCTAAAAAAGGAGAACCCATGTCCGCATCATCCATTGCTGCACAACAAAACCTGATCGAATGCTGTCCTGCCGATATCACCCGCTGTGGCACGACGGGGCAAAAAGCTCTGCAGGTCGCGATTGAGGCCATTAAGGCCCTCAATCCCCCCTCCACTCTTTTATGTGACCCATCTGCTGAAAGGTTCACCATTACAAACAGTAGACAAATCGAGCCAAGCGCCCTCAAAAAAGTATTAAGCCAAGAGTCTCCGTGGCAGCTCCAAGTTCAAAAGGAAAGAGATCCCGAGGGAAATTTGATGCTCACACTTGTACCAATCATGAGCGCAAGGGCCAAGAGACTGGAAAAACAAGCACAACAATCCACGGAAAATCTCAAATTGCTTCTAGCCAGGCTTGCTGCATCGAAAGTAAAACAGAGAGGATGACAATCTCTGAAACTTTTGCTATGCTCTTGTCCGATGGATCTTTTAGAGAACAATTTTATCCAACAGATATTTGCAGAAGATTGTGTTGATCAGGACATTACCTCCACTGCCTGCGTCGACAAACGAGCCGCAATCGGAGACATTTGGCTGAAAGAGGACGGCTGGGTGGCAGGTCTTCTCTTTTTGCCTCAGATTTTTTCTGCGCACGATCCCGCTATTCGCTGCGAGCTTTTTGTAGCTGAAGGAACACGCCTGACAAAAGGGACCTTGTTGGGCCATGTCTTCGGGCCCGCATCCTCGCTGCTCAACATAGAGAGGATAGCGCTCAATCTCCTGCAACATCTGTCAGGCATTGCGACGCTGACCGCGCACTGCGTAGAGGCGGTGGCCGGCACCAAATGCCAAATCCTGGATACTCGCAAAACAGTTCCTGGGATGCGGAAATTGCAAAAATATGCCGTTAGGATGGGAGGCGGGACAAACCACCGGCTCCATCTGGCAGATCAGATCCTCATCAAAGACAACCACCTCGCTCTCGGGACAGATTTTGTCGATACGCTCAGACGAGTGCGCAAAGCCTTCCCCGATCGGCGCGTACAAGTGGAAGTCAGCCACATAGATCAGCTCTCGATGGCGATTGCAGAAAAAGCAGATGCAGCACTCCTCGATAATATGAGCGTAGAAGAAGTGGCTGCCTGCGTGCAGATCAACCGGGGCCGCTTATTTTTAGAAGCTTCGGGAGGGATCCGGAAAAATAATGTAAGAGAATATGCCGCGACAGGAGTGGATGCCGTTTCGATCGGCGCTCTGACCCACTCAGCTGCCGCTTTAGATATCAGCATGAAAATCAGAGGTTGTCTAATAGACAACCTCTAAGTAAGAGGGAAACCATGAGCACAGAGGCAAAAGATATTCTATTTGACGAAGAGGCCAGATTGGCTTTGAAAGAGGGAATCGATGAGCTCGCTAACGTCGTCGGAATTACACTGGGACCGCGGGGTCGCAATGTGGGCCTACAAAGCAGCTGGGGCTCCCCTACCATCACGAGCGATGGACACAGTATTATCAAAGACCTGGAAGTAAGAGATCGCTATCGCAATGTCGCGATTGCGATGGGGAAAGAGGTCGCTGCAAAAATCAAAGAAAAATCGGGGGACGGGACGACCACCGGGATCGTCTTGCTGCGCGCACTCGTCTCTGAAGGGATAAAAAACATCGCCATGGGAGAAAGCCCCATTGCGATCAAAAGAGGGATGGATAAAGCTCTCGATGCGCTCTTAAAACAGATCGATACTCTATCCATTGCCATCAAAAACGCGCAAGATACGCGCAATATCGCCAACGTGTCGGCCTCCAATCACCCTGAAGTAGGAGAAAAAATTGCCGAATGCTTTGCCAAAGTGGGCAAAGAGGGCATTGTGACGATTGAAGAGGGCAAAGGGACCGAAACGCAAATCGAATATGTCCAAGGCATGCAATTCGAGCGTGGCTACATCAGCCCCTATTTCATCACCAATACCGAAAAAATGTCCGTGGAGATGGAAAAAGCTCAGATCCTGCTCACGGATAAAAAAATCAGCTCCATCCAAGAACTGCTTCCCATTCTCCAACAGATCGCGGCTAGCGGGCAATCGCTTTTGATTATCGCCGAGGAGCTGGAAGGAGACGCGCTCTCCACTCTCGTCGTCAACAAGATGCGAGGCACACTGAAAGTAGCTGCAGTAAAAGCCCCAGGCTTTGGCGATCGGCGAAAAGCATGGATGGAAGACATTGCCATCTTGACCGGC
>JACQAR010000027.1 GCA_016194825.1 Chlamydiia bacterium | reverse complement strand
GAAAGAGGATGTCTCAAACAGAAGGAGTGCCTTTTCGGGTTGGAAGGCGAGCAGACGGTACAATCCCTGCAGAAAATGGCTTCTTTGTCCTATTTCCACATCGAGAATTCGGTAGGGGATGGCATCGGAAAAGACAAATTCAATGAAAGGGACATAAGAGTCGATGTCAGGAGCGAGTACCACCATATCAGAAAAAGGGGTGCCCTGTTTGGCCAAGTGCTCGATGTTTTCTTTTAAGATTTCGATTTCCCGCCAAGGTGAAGAGCCGGTTTGGAAGATCGCAATCGAGCGGTCTTGCGCAATGGGAGTGCGCTCAAAGGTGAGAAGATTGCGCCTGAGTTGGCTCAGGGCGCTATCTCCTTTTTCTTCAGTATAAGATTCTTCTATATGGAAATCGTAAGCATCGAGAATTTTGAGTGTTTCGCGTCCCATTTTTCCCCAATTGGCTAAGAGAGGGGGTGCCTCTTCTAGATAAGATTGGAGTTGGCGGCGAGAGAGGGGGTTGGCGCATTGGAGAAGTTTTTTCTTTTCCCAATGCGTCGACAGATCTTCCCAAAAATGTTGGCAAGGAGAAAATAAATAGAGAGAAACACTCTCCACTTGGAGGATTTCATGCCATGTTTTTTCAGATAGAAAATGACAGGCAAAACAATGCAACGGCGCTGACAATTGCAATGGTTGTCTGAGGAATAGCTGTCGATAGAGCTCTTCTTGCCATCCCTCGGACTGCAATTCCAACCCCTCTTTACCATAGGAGTAAAAAAGAGCAGTCAGGGTATCGGCAAGCTCGGTAATCTTTTTGGCTTTACATTGCAAATAACTTTGAATTTCAGTGTTTTGTGATTTCTCCAAAGCCTGGTATAATTGGGCAAAAAGGACGATCCGATGAGGCATCGTCCGACAAAGGAGTTCATCCACAGTAAAAATTTGATAACCGGCTGCAATTCCTTTTTTTTCTGCGATTTTCAACATGAGCCAATTTTTGAGCTCAGGGTGGGGGACTAGCAGAGTGCGCGGATGAAGAGGTGCATCAGACTCGGTCTCTTGGAGCAAAAAGTCCACGAGTACATCGAGCTGATCGCTGAAAAATAACTTTTTCACCATTACTGAGGCAGCCTTGCAAATTTCGGGTATACACTCTAACCTTAAGATTAAGCGATGCGTTGGTTTTTCCGTAATGACTACCACTCTTTTTATTTGTTGAATGCGACCCAGTTTTTGGGAGCGCTGAATGACAACATTTTTAAATTACTCGTGATTTACCTGTTGATCCATATCAAGGGGCCGGGAGCTGCCAACTCGATTCTTTCCTTGGCCGGGGCGATCTTTGTGATTCCTTTCCTTCTCTTTTCTTCTGGAGCAGGAGTCATGGCCGATAAGATCAGCAAACGGACCATCATTGTAGCCACGAAAGCGCTAGAAGTAGTCGTGATGTTCTTTGGAATGCTCTCCGTCTATTTTCGATGGGAATTCGGCGCCTATTCTGCGCTTTTTCTCATGGCGACCCAAAGCGCGCTCTTTGGCCCCTCAAAATATGGGATCATCCCAGAGCTCGTCGAGCCTAAAATGGTATCGAAGGCAAATGGCTCGATCACTTCTTTTACTTATTTAGCGATTATTTTGGGCACTTTTTTGGCCTCTTTCATCACCGATATCACTGGCAGAAATTATGTCTTTGTCGCGGGATGTACCGTAGGGATTGCTGTGATCGGACTGTTCACGAGCCTAGGCATTCGGAAGACAGAGCCTCAAGGATCTTCTAAAAAAATCAACCCCATTTTCCTCTATGAAATCTACCAAACCTTCAAAATGAGCTGGAAAGTGCCGCATCTCATCACAGCGATCTTTGGCTCCTCATTTTTCCTCTTTATTGGTGCCTTCACACAGCTCAACATCATCCCCTTTGCCATGCAATCGCTTGGCTTGACAGAGGTAGGTGGCGGATATCTTTTCCTAGCAACAGCGGTGGGGATTGCGATCGGAGCTGTCCTCGCTGGGCAATTGTCAAAAGATCGGGTGGAACCAGGCATCTCCTGTTCTTCGGGATTTTTTATTTCTCTATTCTTTTTCCTCCTCTTTTTCTGTTCTTCCTCTTTATGGCTCTCGATTCTCTGGCTTGCCTGCTTAGGCGTTGTAGGAGGGGGGTTTTTGATCCCGTTTGACTCTTTTATTCAGGTCAATAGCCCCGACGAAAAGAGAGGGCAGGTCATTGCTGCCTCCAATTTCTTGAGCTTTGTCGGAGTATTGTGGGCCTCGTTTAGCCTGTTCGCAATCAGTGAAGAGCTGGGATTTAGTGCCTCGAGCGGTTTTGCCTTGATGGGGATGCTCACCTTCGTTGCAAATCTCATTGTGACAGGGAGGCTCTCCTCCTTCTTTTTGCCCTTTTTTGCGAATAAAGTATTGAAACGCCTTCGCACCGTAAAAGTGGATTCCTCGCATCCGAGCCACAATACTATTTTAATACTGCAAGGATCGTGGTGGGATGCGATTTTGCTCTTTGGGTTTTTACCTAAGTTGATCTTGCTTCGTCCTGACCGCTATTTCCGCAGATTCCCTTGGGTCAATGGCTGGGTCGACTCGATCCGGATCATCCCTCTTACCCCCGACGCCGCATCTGTACAAGAGCTTCTCTGTAAAAATCGACATATTTGCCTGTTTTTCCACAGGAAAAAAGACAAACCAGAATTAGTAGTGGCATACAAAAAGGCGCTCGAAAAGGCCCATGCCCACGTCTCTCAGATTGAGTGTGTAAAAGAAGCGAGCGTCAAGCGACTCTTGGGCTTCAAAGTCCCCCACAAGCAAGTGAAGATGACGTTCAGCCGACATTAGACTTCTTTCGAAACCCCATTTGCCTGGAAAAACCAAATCTTTTCTGCCAAATTTTTGATTTTTCCAGGCAAAGCGGTTCTTTTTTCGCTGATTTTTATCGCTCTCTCTCGCCGACTTTTTAAAGTCGGCTCGTTCGTTTGATCCGAAACTGCAAGCAGTTTCTAAAAATCATCAAAAAAATCTCCGATTTTTTCAAACAAAGCAGGTTATGCAAGAAGTCTATTGAAATTAAAAGGCGTAAATTAGCTCCAGCTCGTACTGCTTGTAATTCAAGTTCGGACCGATATTCTGGTTCAAGGTCCATGACATCTGGTAGCTCTGCTGTACGGTCAGATTGTCTGTGACAGCATACAGAGAATTGAGGGCAAATCCCTGAAAGTTCGTTGCACCTACAGGCTGTGTCGGAGAGGTATTGATGACTCCGCTTCCGTCGTTATACTGCGTATAGAAGCCAAGCCCCAACGCATTGCCGCGACCAATGCCGTTGGCATCGAATTCGGGAACCGCTTGCGCCTGTACAATCTGGTAATTGACATCGAGCGACCAATCGCCCTTCTTCTTTGTTACGCCAATCGAAACGCCCGCGTAGCCGCCCCAGCTCTCTCTTTCTCCTCTCGTGATGGGAAGTCCTGAGGCCAAGTGGTTGGTCAATGCTGCTGCATACATTTTGATGAGGCGATTGCCAAGCCATTGGGGATACATCAGGTACTGCGCTTGCAATTGCGAAATTAAATATTTGTAACGGAGCTGTAAAGCAGCGGTTTGAGTAGCAGTATTTCCACTGATGTTGACGCCTCCGGGCCGATACCAATCGATGAGCGAGTATTTTAAGTTGAGACCCGTGTGCGCAACCTTCAATCCACCAATCTCGATAGCCCATCCGTAGTGATTCGTGATATCATTGATGAGAAAAACACCGGGCAACATATAATAATCGCCAATTTCTTCAAATGCCTTGCTCAAACGGATCAAAAATCCGTCAAATACGGAAGAGAATTCAATTTTTGAATCGTAAACGTCAAACAAGAAGCGGCGTCCCAGTTCTGAGTCCATCGTGAAGGTATCTCCAGCGATGAGACGCCCTCCGAGGTAGGCTTTTTCAAGACGAATCTTGTTGAATGTCCCTGTTTGCTGCCCCATATCATTATCAAATTCAAGGCGAGCGGCTGCCCAGCTCCGATCTGTGCGGTAGTCGAGCATGAGGTTGAGCTCTACATCCCATGCATACATTGATTTTGGGTTCGAGGCTTTATTGGGAAGCGGAGCCCCATTGCCTCGCTGGCGGATCGTGGGACCCCCTCCTTGCGCCTGGCTCGTTTCATTGATCGCCTGAAATTCGGTGCGCACTTCAGCACTTAAAGAAAGGTCTCCGCCTAATTCCTTAATGCTAATCATTCGCTTGTCGCGCAACCAGCGGCGGAGAGCTTCCATGTCATTGGTTTCGTCAGATTTAGCAAGATCGGCGCTCTGCGCTAATTCTGGTTTTTGAGGAGCAGTTTGTGCAATCAGGGCCCCTGTCAAAAGCATGCAGGCAAGAAGCGATGATCTCAGTGAAGACATGTAAGTTCCTTGTAAAAAGGACTCAATTATAAGGAAAGCTCTTTTAAGATACAATTAAAACCTGAGGTCGCCCGAGATGGTCATCGCTTCTTCGTTGACCAACCTCGCCTCGACATTCAGCATAAAATATTTCCCATTGGAGATGGAACAGCCAAGAACGACACCAACGGGGATCCGATCCTCAAAATGGTTCGTCGTAGCAGCATTCATGGCAATGGGCTCTGGGAAATGACCCAATTTCACGCGCACACCGGAATACTTCACCCCGATGTAGGGAATAAAAAGATCAATCTGAAAGGCAAAATCGAGATCGAACTGCCATTCATACCAACGACACTTAGCGCCGGCAATATTCTGGTTCACAGCATTGACCAGCAGCCAGACGGGGTCAGGATTTGTGAATGAGTAGCGCCCCCCAATGCCCAATGTAAGCGTCTCCGTCTGGAAGAGAATCCCTCGAGCCCCGACACCCCAAAGAAATTGGGTCAGAGTCTCAAGTTGGGCCCGATTGACGACAAAAGTATTATTTTGTGGCACTTCATAGCGCCAATCAGCGCAGATCTGCGAAGCGCCTAATATGCTATAGAAATCGACCCGTTCTGCGACGTTGAGGGTAATGGTGCCAGAATTGATATTTTGGACAAACGAATCCACTCTGCCAGAGCTTTCGATAGTCTGGTTGAGGCGGGCATCGCTCACGAAATCGCCTTCATAGCCAGCACGCACACTCACTAAAATGTCTGAGGGAATGTAAAAGCCTTCTTTGATGATGCGGGGGAACGCGGGATTGCCAACCGGCGAAGCAAAGAGGGCAGAGACACAAACCCCCATCGCCACACATATTTTCCAACACATGGTTCTTACCATAGCCTCAGTCAACTCAATCTTTCAAATGTAAAGCCAGTCGCCATTAACCGGGGCGGTAAAAAGGTGACAACATGCGTCAGCGAGGCAAAGCCAGATCGGGTTTCGCGAGGAATAACATTCTTGAACACGAAGGATTCCGAGCGAAAATCGATATGGCAAGGCCGCAGCTAACAGATTTTCACCTTTTTACTGCTCCGGTTAATAAATGTAAAGCCGCTTTACATTGCCCTGTAGCTGGTGTACAATTTTTCGGTATCAGTTTAACCAGGTCATTATGAAAGTCAAAGTCCACCCCAACCAAATTCTTGAACTCCCTAACGCTAGCACGCCTAAAGAAGTCGCAGAAAAGCTCCATTTGACGGCGCCGAATCAAGCTGTGACGGTCGCGATCAATGGGCAATTGCGCGATTTCAACTACCCATTGAAAGAAGGGGATGAGGTCCAGTTTTGGAATTTCGAAGATCCGAAAGGGCAAGAAGTTTTTTGGCATACTTCGGCTCACGTCCTAGCGCAAGCGATTTTGCGCCTTTGGCCAAATGCTCAGCCTACCATTGGCCCCCCAATCGAAAATGGTTTTTACTATGATTTTGGCAACTTGACCTTGTCGGACCAGGACTTCGAGAAGATTGAAGCGGAAGTGGAAAAGATCTTGGCTGAAAACCACAAGACACAGCGCATTGAGTTTGCTAATAAGCAAGAAGCAAGAGAGGCGTTTGTAAAAAACACTTATAAATGCGAGCTCATCGACAGCTTTGATGAAAAAGGGGGCTTCTCTGCTTACCGCCAAGGAGAATTTTTTGATTTGTGCAGAGGTCCGCACATGGCGGCTCTCAACAAGATCAAGGCGTTCAAAGTGCTCAAAACATCGGGAGCGTATTGGCGCGGCGACTCTTCGCGGGCAATGTTGACTCGCGTTTATGCGATTTCTTTTCCCGATCGCAAGCAATTAAAAGAGTATCTGCATCTTTTAGAAGAGGCAAAAAAACGGGACCACAAAGTACTGGGACAGGCGCTCGATCTTTTTTCCTTCAAAGAAGAAGCGCCCGGCATGCCTTTTATCCACCCGCGCGGCCTGACTGTTTGGAACCGATTGATCGAATTCATCCGAACACTCAAAACCCCTGACTATGTCGAGATCAAGACTCCATCGATCATGAGTAAAGAGTTGTGGGAGCGTTCTGGGCATTGGTTCCATTATCGAGAAAACATGTTCCTCTCGGAAGTAGAAAACCGGCAGTTCGCGATCAAGCCGATGAACTGCCCCGGCTGTATGCTCTATTACCGAAGCGCTGTCCACAGCTACCGCGAACTCCCACTGCGGGTTGCTGAAATTGGTCACGTCCATCGCTTTGAGGCATCAGGCGCTTTGAACGGTCTTTTCCGCGTCCGCGGCTTCCACCAAGATGATGCGCACCTCTTTATGCGACCAGATCAGATCCGGGAAGAGATCCGGCGTGTTCTCGAGCTGGGGAACCAGCTTTACATGACATTTGGCCTGTCGTATCGCCTAGAACTTTCGACTCGCCCGGAAAAATCGAAGACGATTGGGACAGATGAAGATTGGCAAATCGCCACCGATGGTTTAAAGGGAGCGCTCGACGATTGGGGTCATCCGTACCGAGTCAATGAAGGAGATGGCGCCTTTTATGGACCGAAGATTGATATTCATATCCGCGATGCGCTCGGAAGACATTGGCAGTGCGGAACGGTACAGCTCGATATGTTCTTGCCGCAGCGCTTTGAGTTGGAATACGTCGATAGCGATGGGGGGCATAAACGCCCTGTCATGCTCCATGTGGCTCTCTTTGGTTCCATTGAGCGATTTTTTGGGATATTGGTCGAACATTTCGCAGGAAAATTCCCCTTGTGGCTCAGTCCTTATCAAGTGAAAATCTTGGCTGTTGCCGATCGGCACGTTCCTTATGCCCAAGAAATCCAGAAAAAGATCCAAAAACAGGGGATTCTCTGCGACATTGATGATTCGCATGAATCGGTGGGTAAAAAAGTGCGCAATGCTCAACTTTTAAAAGCCAATTACATGCTCACGATCGGAGACCAAGAGGTGCAAAATCAGACCGTGTCTCTTCGAACGCGAGACAATGTGGTGCACGGCGAGGTTGACATTTCCGATTTTCTTGCTAAAGTCGTAAAAGAGCGCGAAGAGCGCGCTTTGATGTCACCGTATTCTGTAACATGAGGATCGCATGCCTGTGATCACTGTGAGTAGCTTCAAGGGAGGGACTGCTAAGACGTCTACTTCTCTCAATATTGGAGCCGCTCTTTGTAAATTCCATAAAAAAAAGGTATTGCTCATCGATTTCGATGCGCAAGCCAACCTGACCACCGGTCTTGGCTTTGATCCCGACGAACAGGACAGTATGGCGCCTGTTTTGCAAGGGGAAAAAGCTCTGCAAGACGTCATTTTAACCACCTGTATTCCCAACCTGCACATTGTGCCTGCGGATACTTGGTTAGAGAGGGTAGAAGTCTCCGGATCTTTAGCAGCCGATCGTTATTCGCATGAACGGCTCAAGGAAATCTTGCGCGATTTACCCTATGATTTTGTGTTGATTGACACACCGCCTTCTCTCTGTTGGCTCACAGAGTCAGCTTTGATTGCGTCTGATTATTCTCTTGTCTGTGCTACTCCCGAATTCTACAGCATCAAAGGACTGCAGCGCCTTTCTCTGTTCATTCAAAACATTGCAGAGAGACACCAAACAAAAGTGCTGGGCGTCTTGCTTTCGTTTTGGAATCCGAGAGGAAGAAGCAATGATGCCTTTTTAAAAGTGATCGACCAAACCTTTCCAGGAAAACTCTTGAACGCAAGAGTCCGACGCGATATTAAGGTCTCAGAGGCGACAATCTATGGAAGGTCGATCTTTGACACGGCTCCGAAGGCGCGTGCATCGGATGACTATATAGAGCTCGCCACAGAATTAGTGAAGAGGGTTGAATGATGTCCAAATTCAATGATCTATTGAATCTCCGTTTCAGACAAAAAGAGACGAAACAGCCAAAAATGACGGCGCTCGTCGAGAAGTCGAATAATGGAGATCTCTCTAGTTTTTCAGGGATTTTTCGCGTGGCTCCTTTAAATGACCAAGAGAAGGATGCCCTCGAAACAATCCTCAAAAATTACCGAGCCAATGAAGGTTACGACGTCGATCCTGATTTGAAAGCGCTCATGGCCATTACCTCTGAGGTAAAAGCGATTACCAATCAGGCGATCATGCTACACGGCGAGCGGATCAAAAGAGCACAAGATCTTTTAAAAAAATATCGCGACGGTGCCTTTACAGCTTGGTTGTTTTCGACATATGGCAATCGGCAAACCCCCTACAACTTTTTGCAGTATTTCGAATTCTACTCGACAATGCCTCCCCATCTCCACCCGAAACTCGACGAAATGCCAAGACAGGCGATCTATAGCTTAGCAAGCCGCTCGGGAACGCTGGAACAAAAGCAAAGACTTGTCGAGAGCTATGCAGGACAGGTCAAAAAAGAAATCCTCAGCCTCATTCGTAAGGAATTTCCTCTCTCTGAAGATGACCGACGGACTCCCAATTTTGCCTCTCACGCCCTTGGCTATTTGAAACGAGCTAAAGACATTTTGAAAAATCCGCAATGTCGCCCTGAAGAGGATGAGAAGCAGCAGATGCAGCACTTACTTTCTCAACTGCAAGCACTTCTGCATAAACGTCATTAAATGGATACATATGTGAGCCCTTTTTCATCGCGCTACGCAAGCGATGAAATGTCTGCACTCTTTTCGGAGAGAAAGAGGGCTCTTTGTTTCCGCTCTCTTTGGATTGCGCTCGCCAAAGCGCAAAGAAAACTCGGGCTCCCCATCACCTCTGAACAAATCACAGAGATGGAAAAACAGCAAAGTCATATCCCGTGGCAAGCAATCTCTTCGTATGAAAAGAAGTTGAAACACGATGTGATGGCACACATCTATGCCTTTGGCGATCAATGTCCCAAAGCAAGAGGCATTCTACATCTGGGAGCCACCTCTTGCTATGTCACCGATAATGCCGATCTCATCATCATGAAAGAGGCTCTTCAGCTTCTCTTGCAAAAACTCGCTCAAGTCATCCGGCTCCTTGCAGCATTTGCCGAGAAAAAAGCAAAGACTCCTTGTGTAGGATATACCCACTTTCAAAGTGCTCAGCCTACCACGTTTGGAAAACGAGCTACGCTTTGGCTGCAAGATCTATTGCTAGATGGCCTCGAATGGGAACGGCTCATCTCTCAGCTCCCTTTCTTAGGCGCTAAAGGAGCCACTGGCACCCAAAGCGCATTCCTCACACTTTTCAACGGCTCGAGTCCAAAAGTAGAACAAATGGAAACGCTCATCGCCAAAGCCATGGGATTTGCTCGTGTTCTACCCATTTCTGGGCAAACCTATACTAGAAAAATAGACCTTTACATCCTCCACTCCCTTGCATCCTTTGCCTCGAGTGTACACAAAATGGCAACCGATATACGCCTTTTAGCGCATGAAGGCGAGATGTTGGAGTCTTTTGATCCACAGCAAGTGGGCTCTTCTGCCATGCCCCACAAGCGCAATCCGATCTACTCGGAGAGAATCTGCGGTCTGGCCCGCTTTGTGATCTCGCTGTCTCAAAATGGGCCATACACTGCTGCGACTCAGTGGTTAGAAAGGAGTTTGGACGATTCTTCAAACCGACGCCTCACCCTTCCTGAAGCCTTTTTAGGTGTCGACGCGATCTTGCAGCTTTTGCACCATCTCGTCTCCCATCTTTCTATCGATGAAAAAAAGGCCAAAGAGCATCTCAAAGACCAATCGCCTCATCTCGTGTTGGAAAATGTTCTGATGAAGGCGGTCTTAAAAGGCAAAGATCGGCAAGAGACCCACGAACTGCTCAAAAAAATTGCCTCCCTTCCCACAGACCAAATTCTTCCCGCACTTCAACGGAAATTAGGCTGGAAAAAACAAGAGCTGGCGCCTCTATTAACGATCGACAGATTGATCGGCAATGCGCCCAAACAGGTGCAGAACTTCATTCGGCAAGAAGTCTATCCTTTCTTGCGCCGTTACCGAAAGTTGGATCTCGCTCCTGTAGAAAAGTGAGGCAAGAAGAGCGGTAGCATCTTTGTTTTGATTGTTCTTTTTGTCTCCTCTGCAATACCTAAAAGGGGAAGACGGTGATGTGCCTCTCCTAACCCCAACCACTCAGCCATCCACTTGACGCATTGAGGATTGGTCTCTAAAAACATCGCCCTGACCGTTGGGAGAAGTCGTTCGTTCAGCCTCTCCGCTTCTAGCCATTTTCCTTGTAAAGCCAGCGTGATCATCTGTTTCCAAAGTTTTGGAAAGAGGTTCCCTATGACGGAAATAGCGCCTGCTCCCCCTT
>JACQAR010000018.1 GCA_016194825.1 Chlamydiia bacterium | reverse complement strand
TTCGGATTCCACCTTCTCTGCGGTCTCTGCCCCTCTGCTACCCGCGTTTCGCGGGCTCTGCGCTGATGAAATTTCAAGTCGCATGTTACACAGGCCGCTAAGATTCATCAGCGCAGAGCGCGCTAGCGCGCGTGACAGAGGCTAGAGAGATCGCAGAGAATTAAAGACTAAATTTTGGAAATTCGCTGCCCTAACCGGAATTGCACCACCTAATTTTAAACCGTAGACCTTTCTTTGCCCGTCTCAGGCGAAGAGAGGTCTACGGAACTCAACTGAGCGCGCTTGCGAGCGAAGGCGAAAGGTTGTGGGAAGGATTAAGAATAGCGTCGCTTGATGTCTTGCAGAATGTCCTGGATCTTCTTCCGCTCGCGGGGTGTGATGCGGTCGATATGCAAAACTCCATTGAGGTGATCATTCTCATGCATCACGACACGAGCGCGATGCCCCTCGAGATCTTCAATGACTTTTTCCCCTTTGAGATTCAGATACTCGATCCGGATTTTAAGGGGACGAGTCACTTCGGGATAGACCCCGGGGACAGAAACGCACCCCTCTTGCGCAGTCTGGGTTTCTTTTGAGGGGTTGGAGAGAATGGGATTGATGGCTATCTTCGGCTCGCCTAAATGATAATCGCCATTCGGAAGAAGCGTCTCGTCCCGAAAAGCAAAGATCCGAATGCGCCTCCCTCCTTGAGGAGCCGCAAAACCAACGCCATTGTAGGCTATCATCGACTCAATGAGATCCATCGCAAATTGGATAATGTCAGGCGTGATCTCTGCAATAGGCTTAGCCTGCGCACGCAAATCAGGATGTCCAAAGTAACGAAGAGGTAATTTCATGCTTGCGGAACTTCAGTAGGGATCTCTATAGGCACGATGGGAGCGGCTCGCTTGCGTCCCAATGCTGCTGTCCACAGAGAAAGAACAAGACAGCCAATGAGAAAGACGCCTGCTAAATACCCAGTAAACTTCTTGAGCACCTCTGCTGTAGAGGTCCCAAAGACCGAATCTCCTGCATCGCCTCCAAACGAAGCGCCGAGCCCTAGGCTCTTGGCCTCTTGAATGAGGATCACAAAGCAAAGGAGGGTGCAGAGCAATAAAAACAAAAAGATGAAGATATAAAATAGTGCTGTCATTTTCCTTTCTCACAATGATGGGCGATTTTAGCAAATGTAGCAGGATCTAAAGAAGCTCCTCCCACCAATACGCCATCGATATCTTTCTCTGCGATCAGCTCAGCGACGTTGTCTGGCTTGACTGACCCGCCGTATAAAATGGAGATGGTGTTGGCTTTGCGCTTCCCAAACAATTCTCCCAATATTTCTCGGCAATGGGCATGCATTGCCTGTGCGATTTCTGGAGTGGCCGTTTTCCCTGTCCCAATAGCCCAGACGGGTTCATAGGCGAGAAGGATTTTCTCCGCCTCTTCTTTGGGAATCTCTCCCAGACACGCCATGATCTGATTGCGGAGCACCTCTTCGGCTTGCCCCTTTTCCCGCTCTTGCCATGTCTCGCCCACACAGACGATGGGCTGGATGTCGTCTTGGAGAGCGCGGAGCACTTTTTTGTGGATGGCGGCATCTGTCTCGCGGAACTGCTGTCTTCGCTCGGAATGTCCCAAGAGAGTGAACTTAGCGCCCGCTTCTTTGAGCATCAAACTGGCCACTTCCCCAGTAAATGCCCCCTCGCGTGCATCGTGCATGTTCTGCGCGCCGATGACGATCTGGGTATCTTTGGCATAGTGCGATGCAGGAGCAATCGAAGTGTAGGGAACAGCGAGATAGACATGTGCCCGACAATTTTCTACAAGAGGAGCCAGCTCTTCGATGTACTGAGTGGCCTCTCTCGAGGTCTTGTACATCTTCCAATTTCCCACCGCATAGAGCTGTCGCGTCATGAATGACTCAAAATTTTTCCTCGGAGTATAGCGCAAAAACAGGACCCTTGCAAGGAAGAAATAAGAACGGCATCA